>CAMPGP010000070.1 GCA_946885545.1 uncultured Altererythrobacter sp. | reverse complement strand
TTGCGGCTGATCAGGTCGAGCCAGGCGAGCGGGCGGCGCGCGAAGTGCTCGGTCTTTAGGTAGTCGCAACTCACCTGGTTGGCGATCGGCGACAGGAAGCAGCCGACCAGGCCCATGTCGTGATACCACGGCAGCCAGCTGACCACGCGGTCGTTTTCGCCGAGATCCACTGCGGTCGCATGGCCGAACAGGTTGTGCAGCAGCGCTTCGTGCGTCACCGCCACGCCGGTCGGGAAGCGGGTCGAGCCGCTCGAATACTGAAGGTAGCAGATGTCGTCGGGCTTGGCTTCGGGCAGCTCGCATTCGGGCGCCTCGCGCGCGGCGAAGCTGTCCCAGTCGATGCCCTCGCAGCCCTGACGTTCGGCCGCGGCCTGCGCCATTTCGGCGATTTCGGGCGGATAGATGAACAGCTTGGGATCGGAGCTTTCGAGCTGGACGACCAGCTGGTCGATATAGCTGTCCTTGCCGCCGAAGCTGGTCGGCAGCGGCAGCGGCACCGGCCAGGCGCCGACATAAGTGCAGGCGCAGAACAGCGCGGCGAACTCCGGCCCGGTTTCCGCCACCAGAGCCACGCGATCTTCCTTGGCGATCCCCGCGGCGACGAGCCGCCGCGCCATCGCCAGCGCATCCTCGCGCATCTCGCGATAGGAATAGGCGCGTTCCAGCGTTCCACGCATATCGTGGAAGTTGAGGCCCTTCTCGCTACGCGCCGCGTAGTCGATCGCCTCGTTGAAGGTCGCGAAGTCCGATCGGCGGCGCGGCAGCGCGCAGTCGTTCGGCGTCGGAAGCATTTTCGAATCGGTCATGTCAGGAGGCGTTACCCGTCTTGAGCGCGCAACATTGCGCCGTCATTATCCCCTCGATGCGCCCTTATCCCGTGCACGGCGTAGTTTCAAACTTTCCCATTTCCCAACGAGTGTGGCACGAATAAGGCCAATGGCTCGCGATGCAACGCACGAACGGGGCAAACGGCGCCCGCCGCGCCCGCTCGATCCAGCCCGGCTGGAGGAGCTGGCGCTCGCTTATGTCGCGCGTTTCGCCACCAGCGCCGCGAAGCTAGAAGGGTATCTTGTGCGCAAGCTGCGCGAGCGCGGATGGGATGGGGAGCGCCCGGCCGAACCGGCCGCGATCGCCGCACGTTTCGTCGATCTCGGCTACATCGACGACGAAGCTTACGCCCGTGCGAGGGCGGGTGGGCTCCTGCGGCGCGGCTATGGCGCGCGACGGGTCGATCAGGCCTTGCGCGGTGCCGGTATCGACGAGGACGTGCGTGCGAGCGTCGAACCGGGCGAGCATGCGCGGCGCGAAGCGGCGTTGACGCAGGCACGCAAGCGCCGCTTCGGGCCGTTCGGCGAGAAGGCGCCCGATCGCGAAAGGCGCGAAAAGCAACTCGCGGCGATGATCCGCGCGGGGCATGGATTCGAACAGGCGCGCGCGGTATTGGAGGCGTCGAGCGTGGACGAGGCCGAACGTTGGGTCGCCGAAGCGTCGAGCGATGAGGAGCCCTAAGCATGCGCCGCAGACCAATGACCGTATTCGCCATCGCCGCGCTGGCCGCCGCCTGTTCGCCGCAGCCTGCCGCCGAGGCCGCTCCGGCGTCGCAAGCGGTCGAATCGCGCCACCCTGTCTCCGGGCTCGAAGTCGTCCCGCTGGCAGTGATCAGCGACGGCGAGCGCCACGAGTTCAGGGTGGAAGTCGCCCGAACCCGCGAGGAACAGGCGCGGGGTCTCATGTTCCGTACCGAACTCGGGGCCAAGGAAGGCATGGTCTTCCCGCGCAATCCGCCCGACATCGCGAGCTTCTGGATGAAGAACACGCCGCTGCCGCTCGACATCATCTTCGTCGGCACAGACGGTCGGATAATGAACATCGCGGCCAAGACGGTGCCCTATTCGCTCGATTCGGTCGCTGCGGTCGGGATGACCGGCGCGGTGCTGGAGATTCCGGGCGGCCGCGCGGCGGAACTCGGGATCGAGCCCGGGGACAAGGTCGAATGGTGAGCGAGGCGACGCGCGATTGCCCGCTTGGCCGCCGGGGCCGAATCGGCTAACCGCCCGCTCCATGAGCATCCTCGGCAAGATCTTCACCTGGTGGGATGGCGCGACCATCGGCACGCTGCTCGACAGCTGGCGGCACGGCGAGCAGGTCGGCACCGACGCGCAGGGCAACCGCTATTTTCGCGCGCGCAAGAAGTCTCCGGACGGACGCGAGCGCCGCTGGGTGATCTACGAGGGCGCGAACGATGCGAGCCGGGTGCCGTCAGAATGGCACGGGTGGCTGCATGGCGCGTTCGACGACGTTCCCGAAAGCCGCCTGCCGCCCGCGCGGATCTGGGAGGCGGACTACACGCCCAACGCCACCGGCACCGGTGGCGCCTACCTACCGCAGGGCGCGCTGCAGCGTGGCGGGCGCAGGGCGGCGGCCACGGGCGACTACGAAGCGTGGTCGCCGGACAGTTGAGCATGCGCTCCCCCGTAGCGGTTCTCGTACTGGCGCTTCCTCTCGCCTTCGCGCTCTCCGCCTGCACAGAGGAAGCTCCTCAGCCGGAGCCGGTCGAGACCGAGATTCCCGAAGATCTGCGTGCCGACGCCCCGCCGCTGCCTGCCGGCGAAGACGTCGAAGGCACGCCGATGGACGAGCGTGTCGCCACGATCGGGCTTCTGAACAAGCGCAACAACCTGTCGCAGGATCTCGAGATGAAGCCTGGCGAGGCGCGCCGGGTGGGCGATGTGATCGTGCGCATGTCCGCCTGCGAGCGCACCGCGCCGTGGGAAATGCCGCGCGAAACCGGTGCCTTCGTCCAGGTTCTGATCCGCGACGCGGGCGAGGACGGCGAATGGCGCAAGGTCTTCTCGGGCTGGCTGTTCAAGAATTCGCCCAGCCTCAACGTCGTGGAACACCCGATCTACGACGTCTGGGTCAAGGATTGCGCGATGAGCTTCCCGGGCGAGGAAGACGCTCCCGCAGCGGCCGATAGCAGCGACGAATAGGCTTCGGGCAAGGTCGCGTCCGGTTCGCCCCGCGCCCGTTCCAGCAACACGCAATAGCGCGCCTGCGGTATCTCGATCGCACCCAGTGAACGCAGGTGCGCGGTCATGAACTGGCAATCGAGCAGCGCATAGCCGGCCTCGCGCAGCAGCGCGACGAGCCAGGCCAGGGCGACTTTCGAGGCATTGTCGGCGCGGCTGAACATGCTTTCCCCGCAGAACGCCCGGTCGAGCGCGAGACCGTAGAGCCCGCCGACCAGCTCGCCTCCACGCCAGCATTCGATCGAGTGCGCGTGGCCCTCGGCGTGGAGCGCGTGGAATGCTCCCTCGATCCGGCGATTGATCCAAGTTCCTTCGTGATCGGCGCGCGGCGCCGCGCAGGCGCTAAGGACGTCGGCGAAGGCACGGTTGCAGGTGACCTCGAAGTCGCCGCGCCGCAACACCTTGGCGAGCGATCGCGAACACCGGAAACCATCGAGGGGGATGATGGCGCGCTCGCGTGGCTCGACCCAGAACAGCTCGGGGTCGTCGCGGCTGTCGGCCATGGGAAAAATGCCGTTGCGGTAGGCGGTCAGCAACAGATCCGTCGGGATCGGGGCGTGCGCGGGCGCGTGCATGTCGGCGCCATTACCGTGCCATCGGGCAAGTTCCTAGCGCGCTGCGCCTTGCCATCCCCCGTGCTTGGTTCTAGAGGGCCTTCCGCCTGCAGGGGTGTAGCTCAGTTGGTAGAGCATCGGTCTCCAAAACCGAGGGCCACGGGTTCGAATCCTGTCACCCCTGCCAGGCGATTTCGGCGCGATTGCACGCGCGCCACAATCCATGAAAATTCGAACCTCGCGGGAACCGCCTAGGGAAACCTCGCTTTCGCGGCCTTTTCCGCCACCCCCGATTCGCGGTCCCGGTGGAGCGGGGAACCCGCGCGGCGACCCGGTGGTTGTATGCGTCGGACAGAGAACAAGACGTTTCATGGAGGATACGCCATGTCGAGTTTCAATTTCCGCAGCAGCCGGCCCGACGGATGGATTTCGCCGCGCCCGCACCGCGACGCTTCGATGCGCTACATGACCCACGGGCCCATCCTGCCGATGGAGGGCGAAGAGCCGGGCTTCTTCGCACGGTTGTTTGGCGCGCGCTGAGAACGCCGAGTGGAGCCACGAAAAAGGGGCCGGTCGCGATGGCGACCGGCCCCTTTTTCGTTCGGGCCCAGGCAGATGGCCTTGGCCGGGGTTCAGTATTCCTCCGGCTCTTCCGGGGTTTCCTTGTGGAAGTCCCGCCCTGCGTTGCGGTCGCCCCGCGCGAGCTTGAACACCACGCCCGATAGCAGCGCCAGCGCGAGCAGGTTGGGCAGCGCCATCGTCGCGTTCGAGATGTCGCCCAGCCGCCAGACGAGCTGTGAAGGCTGAGTGGCGCCGACGAAGATCGCGATGCACCAGATCACCCGCCAGGCGATGTGGAGCTTCTTCTCGCCGCCGCGGGTCGAGCCCGGCACGCGGTCGTAGATGAAAGTGATCGCGCGCTCGCCGTAGTACGACCAGGTCAGCAGCGTGGTGAACACGAACAGGATCAGCGCGATGCTGGCGACCAGCGTACCGATCGGGATCGATGCGATCTCGAACGGGAAGGCCGCCGCGAACGCGCCCGAGGTGGTGACGAAGCCCGACATCGCGGTCGTGCCCAGGTCCGACTGCCACACGTGGTCGACCGGCTGTCCCTGGTAGGTGAAGTCGCCCTGCACGGTCAGGATCACCAGCGCAGTCATGGTGCAGATCACGATCGTGTCGATGAAGGTCCCCAGCATCGCCATGCGGCCCTGCTGTTCGGGATCGTCGGTCTGCGCCACCGCGTGCGCGATCGGGGTCGAGCCCTGACCAGCCTCGTTCGAGAACAGGCCGCGCGCCACGCCCGCGCGGATCGCGAGGATGATCGCCGCGCCGACGAATCCGCCGCTCGCGCTCTGCGCGTTGAACGCCCCGCCGAAGATGCGGCCGAAGGTCTCTGGCAGATCGCCGAAGTTCAGGATCAGCGCGATCAGCGCCATGACGATGTAGGCCGCGGCCATGAACGGCACGACCTTCTCCGCCACGTTGCCGATCGACTTGATCCCGCCGATGATGACTACGAACACCGCGACCGCGACGATCAGGCCGCCGAGCCAGCGTTCGATCCCGAACAGTTCGTTGAGCCCGCTCGCGACCTCGTTCGCCTGGATCGAATTGCCGGTGACGAGCGCGGAGAACAGCGTGCCGAGGCAGAACACGATCGCGAGCCAGGTCCACTTGGGGCCGAGGCCCATCATGATGTAGCTCATCGGTCCACCGCGCGAGATGCCGTCCGAGGTGGTCTCGCGATAGCGGATCGCGAGGCTGCCCTCGGCGAACGCGAGCGCCATGCCGAACAGCGCGGTGATCCACATCCAGAAGATCGCGCCCGGTCCGCCGAGCGCGATGGCGGTCGCGACGCCGGCGAGGTTGCCGGTGCCGACCTGGCCGGAAAGCGCGGTGGAAAGCGCCGCGAAGGGGCTGATCTCACCCTTGCCCGATCCCTTGCGCCCGGCGAACAGCCCGCGCACCGCAGCACCGAACTTGACGATCGGGTAGAAGCGCAGACCGATCATGATCCACAGCCCGACCCCGAGCAGGATGACCGCGAGCGGCGGGATGGGGATCAGCTGTTCCCCGTTCCATGTCCCGCCCCAGATGAAATCCGATACATTGGTGACCGGCTCGATCAGCCTTTCGCTGAACGAGGCAGGTGCCTGGCTGGTAGCCATATTTTGTTTTCCCCTCGTGCGTCCCTTGAACTGCGCGGGCACGCTAGTTGCATGAAGCCGCCAAGACCACCCCCTGAATTTCGCCTGCGAACGGTTCGGTCTCGCGCTGCGAAGCACGACCTTGCTTTTGCGCCCTTCGCGGCCTAAATGCCTCGCGTCTTCCGACATCGGAGCCTTCAAAGCCCCTCCCGGACTTGAACCGGGGCGGCGATGACCCCATCCCGGAAGGCAGCAAAACGAATTCAGGCAAGAGCGAGAGAGCACATGGCCAAGACCAGCCCCGGGGAATTCATCCGCCAGGTCCGCGCCGAAGGCAGCAAGGTGGTTTGGCCGACCCGCGAGGAGACGGTTCGCACCGCGATCTTCGTCGGCATTCTGGTGCTGATCCTTTCGCTGTTCTTTCTCGGCATCGATTCGGGCTTCGGCGCCATCGTGAGCTGGCTGCTGACGCTCGCCTGATCGCTCAAGACATCAAGGACACGACAGGGATCACAATGGCTCGCTGGTACATCATCCACGCCTACTCCGGTTTCGAGAACAAGGTTCGCGACGCGATCATTTCCGAAGCCGAGCGCCTCGGCCTGTCCGAAGCGGTGGAAGAGGTCGAGGTTCCGACCGAAACCGTGACCGAGGTCAAGCGGGGCAAGAAGGTCCAGGTCGAACGCAAGTTCATGCCCGGCTACGTGCTCGCCAAGCTGCGGCTGACCGACGACGTCTATCACCTCGTCAAGAACACGCCCAAGGTCACCGGATTCCTGGGCTCGGGCAACAAGCCGCAGCCGATCTCCGAGAAGGAAGCCGCGCGCTATTTCGGTGGCGTAGCCGAAGCCAAGTCCGCCCCCAAGAAGGACATCAGCGTCGATTACGAGATCGGCGACCAGGTCAAGGTGCTCGACGGCCCCTTCGCCAGCTTCAACGGCGTGGTGGAAGAGCTCGATTTCGACAAGGCGAAGGTCAAGGTCAGCGTCTCGATCTTCGGCCGCGCGACTCCGGTCGAACTGGACTTCGAGCAGGTCGAACTGGTCAAGTGATCCGATTCGCGCGCGTTCGCTCCGGATGGGGCGGCGCGGCGCGATCCTATCCCGAGCAGGCGGTTTCGCGATCGGCCGAGAGGCGCGACGCGTAACCCGGCGAGGTGCGGATTCGCACGGTGTTGCGCTCGCATTTCCGCAACTGGAAGCGCACCTTGCGCGCCGCGAAGTCGAGCGACACCTTGCGGAACTGTTCCATGAGGTCGGTCCCCAGCAGCAGCGAGGGCTCGTCGCTCAGGCCGAACACGGCGAATGGCGGAACGTCGGCAAAGGCGATCGGCACATTCTGCAGAACGACCGGCCCGAGCCGTATCTCCGCCACCCGCGCTATCGTGAGTTCGGCCTCCACGCCAGTAACGCCGGTCACGATCACCGTCTCCAGCGCCTTGGGATTGCGCCTGATCAGCTTCTCGCGCAGCGCGCCGTTGCCTATGGTGATCTCGGTTCCGGTATCGATGACGGCATCGACCTTGAGCCCGTTGGCCCGCACCTGGGTAAGGATCAGCTGCCCGCGCTGCAGGCGCGCGCGGACGACGATTTCTCCGTCGAAGCGTGGGGTGGGGCTCGCGGCATCGTCGACCGTGATCACACGTTCGTCGAAATCGAGCATCAGGCGCTGCTCGACCAGCGCGTCGAGCCCGATCATGCCGGCCGCGCCGATATCGTACTCCTTCAGGACTGGCAATTCCAGACCGCGGAACACCGTGGGGCCGAGCTTCAACTCCTCCACCACCGCCCGGTTCACCATCGAGCTGTCGGTCATCGAATTGAGCATGGCGGGGGTGGTCGGCGGTAGCTGCAATTCGCTCGCGAGCCGCTCGCCGACGACCGAGGTGTCGGCGCCGCTGTCGACCACGAAACGATAGGGGCCGGTCTCGTTGACCATGACCTGCACGGTCATGCGGCTGACGAGCTTGCGCGCCTCGATCTCCTCGCCCCCGATCGCCAGCGTCTCGTCGATCACGGCGGGTGGGAGCGCGGGCATCGTGGTCTGTGCTGGGGCGGCAGGCTCGTTGCGCTCGTCCTGCGCGGCGGCGTTCGCACCAGCGGAGGCCAGCGCGAGCGCGAGCACCCACGCGAAGGCGCGTACGGCCGCGACGGGGGCGGTGACGCGATGCGAGTCGCTGGTCATGGTCCGAGCGAGCCTGCGCCCGCGCGCGAAGGCGGTCCAGCGCTATTCTACGAGCGCGGCAGTGTGGGATTTTCCTACACGCCCCGGATATGTCACGGTCGGCGGATGATTCGCCCCGATCCCCCGGCTTTGCGCACGCCGGAACGCCGCACGGCGGTGTGGCCTTGGCCGATACGAAAGCCACACTCGCAAAGTTCTCGCGGCAAGCAAAAGCATGACTTCGCGGCAGAATTCGCGAAAGGTCACACTGTTTCAAACGGGCGGGAGCGTCCGCCGGGCCGCGGCCTTTCGCTTGCATTTCACCCCCCGCGCGCTATGTGCGCGCCTTCCTGAAAGGGAACCCGTGCGGGAGGCGGAGCGATCCGCTGCTTGACCGCTTACCATGAGGCTCCGCTCGCAGCGGGGCCGACAGTGAGAAAAGGAGGCCAATCGTGGCCAAGAAAATCGACGGCTATATCAAGCTGCAGGTTCCGGCTGGTACCGCCAACCCGAGCCCGCCGATCGGCCCCGCGCTGGGCCAGCGCGGCGTCAACATCATGGAATTCTGCAAGGCGTTCAACGCCGCCACGCAGGACATGGAAAAGGCGATGCCGATCCCGACCATCATCACGGTCTATGCGGATCGCTCGTTCAGCTTCGTCACCAAGACCCCGCCCGCCAGCTTCCTGATCAAGCGCGCGGCCAAGCTCAAGTCGGGCTCGAAGGAGCCGGGCAAGGTTTCGGCCGGAACGATCAAGCGCTCGCAGCTCGCCGAGATCGCCGAAACCAAGATGGCCGATCTCAACGCGAACGATATCGAGCAGGCGACCAAGATCATCGAAGGCTCCGCGCGTTCGATGGGCCTCGAAGTGGTGGAGGGCTGAACCGATGGCTAACCTGAGCAAGAAGCAGAAGACGCTCGCCGAACTCGATCGCGAGAAGCTCTACACCGTCGACGAGGCACTCACGACGCTGCGCCAGTACAAGAGCAAGTTCGACGAGACCGTCGAAGTCGCGATGAACCTCGGCGTCGATCCGCGCCACG
>CAMPGP010000069.1 GCA_946885545.1 uncultured Altererythrobacter sp. | reverse complement strand
GTTCGCCATCGCATCCTCGCGCTTGAGGCCCTGCCATTGCGCTTCGGCCCGGGCGAGTTCGGCGCGGCTGTTGATGCCCGCGACTTCGTCCGGGTCGTCGGTGACGACGACCGCGCTGTGGCGGCCATCGGCATTGGCGACGTTGACCACGTCGACGAGGTAGTATTCGCCCTGCGCGTTGTCGTTGCCGACCCGCGATAGCAGATCGAACATGTCGGCGGCGCGCGCAGCCATCAGGCCCGAGTTGCACAGGCGGCAGGCGCGCTCTTCGTCGGTCGCATCCTTGTGTTCGACCATCTTGGCGATGCGCCCGTCGTCGTGGGCGAGCACGCGGCCGTATTGCAGCGTGTCATCGGGTTCGAACCCGAGCACGACCAACGCGGGCGCATCGTCGGCGTGGAGCCGGTCGAGCATCGCCTGCATCGTCTGTGCGCGGACGAAGGGCACGTCGCCATAGAGGATCAGCACGTCGCCCTCGAACCCGGCGAGGCTCGCCTGCGCCTGCTGCACCGCATGCCCGGTGCCGAGCTGCGGCTCCTGCAAACTGGTCTCGGCTCGGCCCGCCATTGCCGCCTCTAGCTGTTCGCGGCCGCTGCCGACCACCACCACCGTCTTGGCCGGGCCGAGTTCGGCGGCGGATGCCATCAGGTGGTCGATCATCGGCCGTCCGGCGATCGGATGGAGAACCTTGTGCAGGTCGCTCTTCATGCGGGTGCCCTTGCCCGCGGCGAGGATGATGGCGGCGAAATCTCTCATGGCGCGCGCAATGCCACCAAAGTCTTGCAGTTGGAAGGATGTCGGCTAACCCATGTCGGCAATGGCAGATTTCCCCTTCGACATCGTCGCATTCGACCTCGACGGCACGCTGCTCGAGACGCACCGCGATCTGGGCACCGCGGTCAACCACGCGCTCGCGCTCGGCGGCTTCGTCAGCGTGCCCGTCGACGGCGCCAAGGACCTGATCGGCGGCGGGGCGAAGGTCATGCTCCAGCGCGCGATCGACGATCAGGGTGGCCTGGTGGAGCAAGAATTCCGCAAGCTATACAAGAAGATGCTCGCCTATTACGGCGAGAACTACGCGGTCCATACGCAGCCCTACCCCGGCGCTATCGAGGCGCTCGACGAGCTTGCGGCGCGCGGAGTGCGCGTGGGCGTGGTTACCAACAAATTCGAAAGCTTCGCCCGCGGAATCCTCGACACGCTCGGGCTCTCCGACCGCTTCGATTGCGTGATCGGCGGCGACACGCTGGGCAAGGACAAGGCCAAGCCCGCGCCCGATCCTATCTGGAGGGCGCAGGAATGCTGCGGCGGCGGCTCGCTGGTCTACGTAGGAGACAGCTCATACGACATGCGCGCCGCGCGGGCCGCAGGCGTGCCGGTGGTCGCCGCGTGCTATGGGTATTGCGATCAATCGCCCGAGGAGCTGGCTGCGGACGCGGTGATCGATTCGTTCGCCGAGCTGATCCCGGCGATCGAAAGGCTCGGCGCACGCGCCTGACCCTACGAAATTGCGCAGGGCCGCGCACCCTGTTGCATCGACTTGCGGAACCTGCCACCTCGGGCGCAGATTGACGCAAACGTAAGGCCGCGCGGCCTCGACACTCGACAGGAGAGACCCCATGAGCATCGACTTCAAGGACAAGGTAGCCATCGTAACCGGCGCGGGCGGCGGGCTGGGCCGCGAATACGCGCTCGAGCTGGCACGCCGCGGAGCGAAGGTCGTGGTCAACGATCTGGGCGGTTCACGCGACGGCACCGGACACTCGGACGCGGCGCTCAAGGTTGTCGAGGAAATCGAGAAGGCCGGCGGCACCGCGATGTCGAACGGCCACTCGGTGACCGAGTTCGAGCAGATGGAAGCGATGGTCGCACAGGCCAGGGAGAAGTGGGGCGGCGTCCACGTCCTGATCAACAACGCGGGCGTGCTGCGCGACAAGACGTTCGCCAAGATGAGCCCGGAAGACTTTGAATTCGTGCTTAAGGTCCACCTCACCGGCTCGGCCTTCGCGACCAAGGCGGTGTGGGAAACCATGCGTGAGCAGGCCTACGGTCGCATTCTGATGACCGCATCCTCGACCGGGCTGTTCGGCAACTTCGGCCAGGCCAACTACGGCGCGGCCAAGCTCGGCCTCGCGGGCCTGACCAAGACGCTCCAGCTCGAAGGCGCGAAGTACAACATCAAGGTCAACACGCTCAGCCCCGTGGCGGGCACGCGCATGACCGAAGACCTGTTCCCCGAAGAAGCGTTCAAGCTGTTCGACCCGGTGAACGTGGTTCCGGCGGCGCTATTCCTCGTTAGCGAGGATGCGCCGACCAACGCCATCGTCGGTGCGGGCGCGGGCGGTTTCCACTCGGCCTGGGTGGTGATGAACGATGCCGTCTGGCTAAAGGAAGAAGATCGCACGGTCGAAGGCTTCGCGGCCAACTGGGACAAGATCAGCGCGATGAGCAACCTGCGCAGCCCGAACTCGGGCTCGGAGCAGTCGGGCGCGATCCTCAAGGCGATGCAGGAAGTGCTCGGTGCAGGCGCCGCTCCCTCTTCGGCGCGCGGCTGATACCGGCTGTATTGACACACTAACACACCAAGCGTAGCTTCTCCCCTCCACAGGGGAGGAGACACGCCCATGTATACTGAGGACGACCTGCGCGGCGCGGTCGCCAGCGGCGCATTGAGCGCCGAGGCGGCCGACGCCCTGCGCACGCATGTTCGCGATGCGCGCACCGCACCCGCCACCGACGAGGAGCATTTCCGGCTCGTCAACAGCTTCAACGACATCTTCGTCACCATCGCCGCGGTTCTGCTGCTGGTGGCGATGGCCGGCATCGGGCAGGCCTTCACGCCCGCACTCGACGGGCCGCCGCCGTTCTCCGGCGTGCTCATCGCGGGCGCGGCGTGGACGATGGCCGAATTCTTCACCCGCAAGCGGCGCATGGCGCTGCCGAGCATCGTGCTACTGCTCGCTTTCGTCGGCGGGGTGTTCGAGGCGCTGCTGGGCTTCGTGGTGATGGGAGCTGGCGCTTCCGAGGCTAACGAATCGCTGATCGTCGCGCTGGGCGGCGGCTGCGCGCTGGCGGCTGCGGTCGCGGCCTGGGTGCACTGGCGGCGCTTCATGGTCCCGATCACGGTCGCGGCGGGCACGGCGGCAGTGGCGGGCACGGTGATCGCGCTCGTCGTTGCGGCGATCGGCCCCGACAACGTCCGGCCCGACAGCGTCCTGATGCCGCTGGTTTTCGTAGCAGGCCTCGCAATCTTCCTGTTCGCGATGCGCTGGGACATCAGCGACCGCGAGCGCCAGACGCGCCGCAGCGACGTTGCCTTCTGGCTCCACCTGCTCGCCGCACCGATGATCGCGCACCCGCTGTTTCACTGGATCGGCGTGACTCAGGGGCAGGACATCGGCCCCGGCGCAGCGGTGCTGGTGCTGGTGGTCTATGTCGCGATGGGCCTAGTGGCGCTGGCGATCGACCGGCGCGCACTGCTCGTCTCCGCTCTGGCCTACGTGCTCGCGACACTGACCTGGCTGTTCGACCGCTTCGGCGCGGTGGAACTCAACGTCGCGCTCACCGCGCTCGTGATCGGCTCGGCCCTGCTCACGCTCTCGGCTTTCTGGACTCCGATCCGCAATGCGATTGTCCACCAGTTGCCGGGAGCGCTGCAGTTGCGGCTGCCGGTCGCCGGAACGCTCGCACACGCCTGAGTTGCGGCAAATGGATCCCCGCGCAGCATGCCTGTGCGGGGATCTTTCTTGCTCGGGTGACGATTGCGACTAGTCCCCCACCGCCTTCACAAGGCGCCGCTCCATCGGGGCAAGCACGCCGGCGAGCTCGTGCCCGCGCTTGAGAATCTGGCCATGCTCGCCGAACAGGGTCCACATGCCTTGGCGGCTGCGCAGCGCGGGGCGTTTCTCGACCCGCGCCTGTGGGCGTTCGGAGGCGCGGCGGAAGGCGGCGAAGATCGCGGCTTCGCGGGTGAAGTCCATCGCGTAGTCGCGCCATTCGCCAGCCGCGACCATGCGGCCGTAGAGGTCGAGGATACGCTGGAGCTCCTCGCGCGCGAATCCGATCTGGTCGGGTCGCCGGCCGGGAAAAGGTACGATGTTGGGGAACCCGCCGATCCCCCCGCCGCCGCTCATCAGCTATCGGTCCCGCTACGCTTGACCGGCTCGGTGGTCGCGGCTCGCAGTTCGGCGATCTCGGCACGCAACGAAGCAAGCTGCACCTCGAGCTGCTCGATTCGGCGGCTCCCGTTGCTCGCGATCTCCTCGCAGGGTTCATCGCACGGGGTACCGTAGGGGATGAACTCCTTGAGCCATTCCTCTGCCGGAACCAGGGTGGAACGGGCCTTGAGGCCGATCATCGTCGCGCCATCGGGCACGTCGTCGGTCACCACTGCATTGGCGCCGATCCGCGCGCGTTCGCCGAGTACGATCGGACCGATGATCTGCGCGCCCGAACCGATGATCACCCCATCGCGCACGGTCGGGTGACGCTTGCCGCCCTGCCCGTTGGTCGGGTTGGTGCCGCCGAGCGTGACGCACTGGTAGATCGTCACGTCGTCGCCGATCTCGGCGGTTTCGCCGATCACGGTAAAGCCATGGTCGATGAACAGGTTTCGGCCGATCGTGGCGCCAGGGTGAATGTCTATCGCCGTCAGCCAGCGCGACAGGTGATTGACGAAGCGGGCGAGGAAATAGAGCTTCGCCTCGAACAGCCAGTGCGCCATGCGATGCATGCCGACCGCGAGCACGCCGGGATAAAGGAGGATTTCCCAGCGCGAGCGCGGCGCCGGATCGCGGGCCCGGATCGAGTCGAGATAGGCGGCGAGGCGTTCGAACATCTGCCCGTTTTTCCCATGTTCGGCCGGGCGAGGCAAGCCGCCCGGCCACGCAACCCTAATTCCCGGGCCCCAAGTCGAGCTTTCCCTGCTCGGGCCCACTCACCGCATCGAGCGCGTCACGCCAGACGGACATCGTAGCCGGGACCTTGCGTTCCATGCTCAGTCGATCGATCGTACCGACCAGGCGCTCGATGCCGGCGAAGCTGCGTTCGGCCCGCGGTACGAGGTAGGTAAGCGCGCCCTCCCCCAGCGCAAGGCCGCGCTGCGCGGCATGGCTTTCGATCAGCGCCACGACCATGTCGTCATCGGGGGTAGCGATTTCGAGGTGAAGGGCGGCGCCGAGGCGGCTGCGCAAGTCGGGCAGCGCGATTTCCCATCCCGGCGCATTGCCCACGAGCAGCAAGGGGCGCCCATCCTCCTGCGCGCGATTCCAGCGGTGGAACAGCTCGGTTTCGTCGAGGGCATCCGCCCCGTCGATCGCTTCGCCCTGCCCAGACTGTGCGAACCAGCGCGCGAAGAGCGACTTGCCCGAACGCTCCGGCCCCAGCAGCACCGCGGTGCGGAAGGGCCAGCGTGCTGGCTCCTGAAGCGCCTCGGCGACATGCCGGTTGGCGCTGCCGAGCACGATGGTGGCGGATTCGTCACCGGACCGCGGACCGAGCGGCAGCGCAATCTGCGACATCGCGCGACGCCCCTAGCGGCTGATGGCGAGCGAATTGCCCGACTGGCGCACCGTGAAGCCCCGCGCGCGCAGGGCCGCCGCCAGCTGATCGGCGGTGCCGGCAAAACTCACCGACATCACCGAATTGCCACCGATCGCGGTGCTGGAGATGCCCGCGCCCCGCACGCCCGGCGTGGCCCGAACGGCCGAGATCGATGCATCGAACACGCCAGCGTTGGGGCTGGCAAACTGCACGGTGTAGTTTGAGACGGCCGCGGGTGTCGCCTCCGGTGCAGGCGCTTCGGGCGAGGACGCATCGGGCGCCGTCTCGTCCTCATCCTCGGCAGCCGCACGCGCCGCCGCTTCGGCGCGTTCCTGCGCCTGAGCGGCACGACCAAGCTCGATCAGCCGCTGCAGCGCCGGATCGGCTTCGACCGCGCCCAGATTCAGCGTGGGGTCGGGTCGCAAGGTACCTTCTTCGAGTGCGCGTTCGTAGATCGCATTGAAGCGTTCCACCGCCTGACCGAGCATCGCGGGAAGCTGTTCGGGACTTTGTGCCGTAAGCGTAAAACCATCGAGATAGGTATTGTCGGGACCGTAACGGGCGCTGAATCGGCCTTCGATCGGTCCGCCGGGCCACTTGTATTCGAGGTTCGCGATCGGGACGAGGACGTCGGCCGCATCGAACTGGTCGAGAACGTTGCGCCACCACGTCCTGCTGCGCCGGCCGGTCTGGCCATAGGTGATCAGGAGCGAATCGCCCCCTGCGCCCGAGGGCCGGACGTAGTTTATCCGGCTTCCGCCGGTCTGGTATTCGGCCCAGGCCCGCTGCCACGGGTTGCGCGCCTCGTAGACCATCGCGGTCCCCGCCGACATCGTGACGGGCACGAGCAGCATGGGCGCCGAGGCAGGTCCGCGCCCGTTCGCGCCGAGGAGCGAGCCAGCCCGTGTGCGATCGAAGATCACGCCGAGGCGTGCGATGTAACGACGCGGCCCGATGTTCTCCTGCTCGATCACCACCGCCGCGACGAGGCCCTGCAGCTGGCTATCGGAAATGTCGGGGCCGCCGATCTTTTCCCATGCCTTGCGCTGCGCTTCGCGCCAGCCCTTCTCGCGCGCATCCTCCGCGTCGTCGCCGGTCACGTCGACCTCGATTCCGCCCACGTCGATGTCGCTGCTGCTGGCGATCGGGGCGATGCCGCGATCGCCTTCGACCTGCGCCCACAGCGCAGCGCCGCCCGCCAGCAGCGCGAAAGCGGCGGTGGCAAGAAGCGTCGGGCGCGAGAGGCGGGGGAGCGTTATGATCTGGGCCATCGGGGAAAACTGGCGGCCTTTTGCCGAAACGGGCATGGAAATCCAAGCGCGAATGCGTATGGCGGGTGGAATGAGCGACGACACGCCCTCCTACACCTACGAACAGGCCGGAGTTTCGATCGATGCCGGCAACGCGCTGGTCAAAGCGATCGGGCCGCTGGTCAAGGCCACCGCGCGACCCGGCGCCGACGGCGAGATCGGCGGATTCGGCGGATTCTTCGATCCAAAGGCGGCGGGCTATTCCGATCCGCTGCTGGTTGCCGCAAACGACGGTGTGGGCACCAAGCTCAAGCTCGCGATCGACCACGACCGCCACGACACCGTCGGCATCGACCTCGTCGCGATGTGCGTCAACGACCTGATCGTGCAGGGCGCCGAGCCGCTGTTCTTCCTCGACTATTTCGCCACCGGCAAGCTCGAAACCGGGGTCGCCGAACGCGTGATTGCGGGCATCGCCGAGGGGTGCAAGCAATCCGGTTGCGCTCTGATCGGGGGCGAGACCGCAGAGATGCCGGGCATGTATGCCGCAGGCGACTACGACCTCGCCGGCTTCTGCGTCGGCGCGGTCGAACGCGGCGAGCAGCTGACCGGCGACAAGGTCGCGCCGGGGCAGGTGCTGCTCGGGCTCGCCAGCTCGGGGGTTCATTCGAACGGTTATTCGCTCGTCCGGCGGCTCGCGGCGGACAAGGGCTGGAAGCTCGACCGCCCCGCCCTGTTCGATCAGGATCGGCTGCTGATCGAGGCTCTGATCGAGCCGACCCGGATCTACGTGAAGAGCCTGCTGCCCGCGATCCGCGCCGGGCGCATCGCCGCGCTGGCGCACATCACCGGCGGCGGGCTGCTCGAGAACATCCCCCGCGTGCTGCCCAAGGGCGCGCACGCTGTGGTCAACGCCGACGCCTGGGACCAGCCGCGGCTGATGGCCTTCCTCCAGGCGCAGGGCAATATCGAGCCGGGCGAGATGGCGCGGACCTTCAACTGCGGCGTCGGCATGGTGCTCGCGGTGGAAGACGCAGAGGCCGATTCGCTCGCACGCGATCTCGAAGCCGCAGGCGAAACCGTATTGCGCGTGGGCCGGATCGAACCGGGAGAGCGCGGCTGCACCGTGCGCGGATCGCAAGGCACCTGGGGCGGGAAAGAGGACTGGGAGGCCCGGCACCTTGCCTGACAAGGCCCGCGTGGCCGTGCTCGTATCGGGCAAGGGCACCAACATGGCCGCGCTGCTCTACGCCAGCCGCCTGCCCGGCGCCGCCTACGAGATCGCGCTCGTCGCGAGCAACGATCCGGACGCGGAGGCCCTGGCACTGGCCCGTGCGGAAAGCATCGCGACCTTCGCGCTGGCGCACAAGGGGATGAAACGCGCCGATCACGATGCGGAGATGGATGCCGCGGTGCGCGAGGCGGGTGCGGAATATGTCGCGCTGGCGGGCTACATGCGCATCCTCGGGCCCGAATTCGTGGCAGGATGGCAGGGGCGCATGCTCAACATTCATCCCTCGCTGCTGCCGAAGTATCCCGGCCTCGACACGCATGCACGTGCCATCGGGGCCGGCGACAGCCACGGCGGCACTTCGGTCCATCTCGTCACCGACGACCTCGACATGGGCGAAGTGCTCGGACAGATCGACGTCGCGATCGCGCCGGGCGACACCGCCGAAACGCTCGCCGAACGGGTCAAGTTGGCCGAACACCAACTCTATCCGCGCGTGCTGGCAGACTACGTCTCGCGCCAGTTCAATCCCGACTGGCTCGTGAGCAAAGTGCGCGAACGTGCGCTTGCACTTCCCGAGGCGGAGGAGACGCTAAGTCACGGCATGCCTTGCTTCGGTATCGTGAAGGGCAAGAAATTCGCCTGGGTCAGTGTCAATCACCACGGCGACGGGGTAACCGCGCTGCTCGCCAAGATCAGCGGCGCCGACGAACAGGCGCAACTGATCGAGAACGATCCCGAGCGCTACTACCGCCCGCCCTACTTCGGCGACGGCTGGATCGGCATCCGGCTCGACCTCGGGGATACCGACTGGCAGTCGATCGACGACTGGCTCGGGCGCAGCTGGCGCGCGGTCGCCCCGAAGAAGATGACCGCCCTGATGGACGCGGCGGACCGGTTCTGATGGCCCCGCCCCGCCCGCATCCCCTTGCGCGGGCGCCGCTGGTGG
>CAMPGP010000068.1 GCA_946885545.1 uncultured Altererythrobacter sp. | reverse complement strand
GCGGGCCGCAGCCTCGACGGGATCGGCGGCGGGCACGGGATGGACGAGCTGTCCGAACGCCACCTCGGCCACACCACGCTGACCTTCAAGGACGTGTGCGGCAGCGGCAAGAAGGCGATTCCGTTTGGCGAAGTGCCGCTCGACCGCGCGACCGAATACGCGGCCGAGGACGCCGACGTGACCTGGCGTCTCCACTGCCACCTGAAGCCGCGCCTCGCGACCGAGGGCGGTAGCCGGATCTACGAACGCGTCGATCGCCCGTTGATCCCTGTCGTCGCGCAGATGGAACGCCACGGGATCAAGGTCGACCGGGCACAACTGGCCAAGCTGTCGGAGGAATTCGCCACCGAGACCGGGCGTCTCGAAGGCGAGATCCACGCGATCGCCGGGACCGAATTCACCATCGGCAGCCCCAAGCAGCTTGGCGACGTGCTGTTCGACAAGATGGGCTACAAAGGCGGGCGCAAGGGCAAGAGCGGGCAATATTCGACCGACCAGGCGATCCTCGAGAAGCTCTCCGGCCAGGGCGCCGAGATCGCCGACAAAGTGCTCGAGTGGCGCCAGCTCACCAAGCTCAAGAGCACCTACACCGACGCGCTCCAGGCGGCGATCAATCCCGATACCGGGCGCGTCCACACCAGCTACAGCCTGGTCGGCGCGCAGACCGGGCGGCTTTCCTCGACCGATCCGAATCTGCAGAACATCCCGATCCGCACCGAGATCGGCCGCCAGATCCGCGAGGCCTTCGTGTCAGAGGACGGCAACGTCCTGCTCGCGGCGGACTATTCGCAGATCGAGCTTCGTCTCGCCGCGCACATGGCCGACGTGCCTGAACTGAAGGAAGCGTTCGCGAACGGCGAGGACATTCACGCGCGCACCGCCACCGAGATGTTCGGCGAAGTCACCCGCGACACCCGCGCGCGCGCCAAGACGATCAACTTCGCGATCCTCTACGGCATCAGCCGCTGGGGCCTTGCCGCGCGGCTCAAGGTCGAGGCGGACGAGGCGCAGGCGATGATCGACACCTATTTCCAGCGCTTCCCCGGCATCCAGAAATACATCGTCCACACGCTGGAGACGGTGCGCGAGCGCGGCTATTCGCAGACGCTGTTCGGGCGCAAGACCTGGTTCCCGCGCATCGGCTCCAAGAACCAGGCCGAGCGCCAGGGCAGCGAGCGCGCCGCGATCAACGCCCCGATCCAGGGCACCAGCGCCGACATCATCAAGCGCGCGATGGTGCGCATGATGCCCGCGCTGGACGACGCCGGGCTGGGCCACGTGCGCATGTTGCTGCAGGTCCACGACGAACTCGTCTTCGAGCTGCCCGAAAGCGATGTCGCCGCTGCCGCGCCGGTGATCGAACGGGTCATGGCCGAAGCCGCGCTGCCATCCGTCGAACTCGACGTGCCGCTGGGCATCGAGATCGGAACCGGGCCGAGCTGGGGGAAGGCGCACTGATGCGCATCGGCGTTCGCCGGGCACGGGCCGCCAACCTGGGCGTGCTGGCGCTGATCGCGCTGGCGCTGCTCTCCGGCATGTTCCTGATCTTTCAGACGATCGAGGCCGAGCGCGCAGAGCGCGAGCAGGTGCGCGAGACGAGCGAGATCCTGCTCGAACTGCGGAACATCACCCGCGCCGCGCTCAACGGCGAGACCGGCCAGCGCGGCTACCTGCTGACGCTCGACAGACGCTATCTCGAATCCTACCTCGCTGGGCGCGAGCAATATCGCCCCGCGATAGCTCGGCTGCGCGAACTGGTCGGCGAAGACGCCACGACGCGCCAGAGCCAACTGCTCGACGAAATCGAGAATCTGACCGAATCGAAATTTGCCGAGATGCGCGAGACCGTCGAACTGGTCGAGCGGCGGCAGGTGATCGAGGCGCAGCGGCGTCTGCTCGACAACGAAGGTGCCGAAGTGATGGCGCGCCTGCGCCGCGCGACGCGCGAGATGGAGCAGATCGAGAATCGCATTCTGATCGAGGCGGCCTCCGAAACCGCGCGCGCCGAGGGCCGCGTGCTCCCGCTTCTCGGCGCGGTGGTCGTGCTGCTGCTCATCGCGATGGTGCTCGGTTATCGCCTGGTCGTGCGCGCCGCCCGTGCCGAGGTGGAGGCCGCGCAGGCCAATGCGCTGGCCGAAGCGCGCGACCGCGCCGACCTGCTCGCGCGCGAACTGAACCACAGGGTCAAGAACCTGTTCGCGGTGATCCTCGCGATCGTGCGGATGAGCGCGAAGGACGCGCCCGAAGCGAAGCCCGTGATCGAGCGGATTTCGGAACGGATCCACGCGTTGCTCACCGCGCACGAAGTGACGCAGGGCACGCTGGAAAAGCCGGTGGCCTCGTTGCGCATGCTGATCGAGACGACACTGGCGCCCTACCGGTCGGACAAGCTTCCGGCCGAGATCGAAGGCCCTGAGATTCACCTGCCTGCGAAGCAGGTGACCCCGCTCGGGCTCGTTCTGCACGAACTCACCACCAATGCCGTGAAATACGGCGCATGGAGCCAGGGTTGCCTGCTGTCGGTGCATTGGCGCGAGGCCGACGGGTCGATCGTGATCGACTGGCGGGAGCACTGCAAGGCGGAAGGCGGCGGAGAGCCCGAGCGAAAGGGCTTCGGAAGTCTGCTGATGACGAGCGCGGCGCGCCAGCTGCGCGGCGAGATCGATCGCCGCTTCGGCGACGACGGCGTCGTGGTGACCATCACGATCCCCCGCTCGTCGTGAGGCCGCCGCGGCTTGCCAGCCCGGCCGCCAGTCAATAGGTCGCGGCAGAATGTTCGAACGATACGATCCGAGAACCTGGGACATCGCCTGGAACGAGGTCGTCGTCGCAGCGGTCGCAATCGCAGTCGCTGTCGCGATCGCGCTGCTCGCCCATCGCGTGCTGTTCGGGCTCACGCGCCGCCTCGCCCGGATGTCGCACACCGAAGTCGACGGCATGGTGTTCGACCGGCTCTACCGGCCGATTCGCTGGTCGGTCGTGGCGGTGGCGATTTCCATCGTCGCGCAGACCAACCCGAACGTGAGAGCGGTGTGGGAGTGGGTCGCGCCGCTGCTGGTGCCCGCGCTCGTCGGCTGGGTCGCGCTGTCGCTGGTGCGCGCCTTCGCGGCCGCGCTGGAGACGCGCAGCGAGCTATCCTCCGATCCGGTCGCGGCGCGCAGCCGTCGCACGCGCGTCGCGATACTTTCGCGCACCGCCGCCTTCGTGATCGTGCTGATCACGGTCGCGATGATGCTGCTCGCCATACCCGGGGTGCGCGACGTGGGGGCGACGCTGCTCGCCTCGGCGGGCCTTGCCGCGCTGGCGGTGGGCGCCGCGGCGCAACCCGCGCTCAAGTCGCTGATCGCGGGCCTGCAGATGGCGATTACCGAACCGCTGCGAATAGGAGACCTGGTGGTGGTCGAAGGTCACACCGGCCGGGTCGAGGAAATTCGCATGAGTTTCGTGATCGTGCGCACGTGGGACGAGCGGGCGATCGTGGTGCCGACGAGCGCCTTCCTCGACCACAGCTTCGAGAACTGGTCGCGCCAGAGCGAGATGCTGACCGGCCCGGTCTATCTTCACCTCGACCCCGCCACTCCGATCGCGCCGATTCGGGCCGAATTCGAACGCTTCGTCGCCACGCGCGAGGAATGGGACGGGCGCACCGCCGAGCTGCTGATGACCGAAGCCTATCCCGAGAGCATAGAGCTGCGAATCGGGCTCAGCGCGGCGACCATCGCCGACCTCTGGGTGCTCCGCTGCGCCGTCCGCGAACACATGCTCGAATGGCTGCGCGTCGAAATGCCCGACGCGCTGATCCGCCACCGCCTCGGCGTCGAAGAGGCCAATGCCCGCGCGGTGAAGTAGGTCTCCGGTCCCCCGCGTAGTGCGAGGGACCGTTCGATCAGCCGTGCTTCCGTTCGCGGGTCGATTCGACCATGCCTTCGCTGATGAAGCCGATCGGCGCGGCTTCGGCGGCGCGCTTCTTCAGCTCGCCGCGCATCTTGCGATATTCCTCTTCCATCTGCGAGGTCACGGTGGCGCGCGAATCCGCCATCGCCTCGTCGAAATCGGCCGCGGTCACCTGCTGCACGTCGCCGCCCGCGCGGCGCAACGCGTTGAGCCCCGCGCGACGGACGACATCCTCGAGATCGGCCCCGGTGAAGCGCTCGGTCTTGCGCGCGACCGCCGCCAGGCTCACGTCGCTCGCGATGGGCATGTCCGCAGTGTGGATGCCGAGAATGCGCTCGCGGCCCTTCTCGTCGGGCGTACCGACATAGACCAATTCGTCGAACCGGCCGGGGCGCAGCAGCGCAGGGTCGATCAGCGCCGGGCGATTGGTCGCGCCGATCACCACCACCGATTGCAGCTCCTCGAGCCCGTCCATCTCCGCGAGGATCGTGTTGACCACCCGCCCTGTCACCGCCGGCTCGCCCTGCCCGCTGCCGCGCGCGGGCACGAGGCTGTCGATCTCGTCGATGAACACCACGCACGGCGCCACCGAGCGGGCGCGCTGGAACATGCGGGCGATCTGCTGCTCGCTCTCGCCATACCACTTGGACAGCAGGTCCGAGCTCTTCATCGAGATGAAGTTCGCTTCCGCTTCCTTGGCTACCGCCTTGGCGAGCAGCGTCTTGCCCGTGCCCGGAGGGCCATAAAGCAGGAAGCCCTTGGCCGAGCGGATGCCGAGGCGGCGGAATGCATCGGGATTCTTGAGCGGAAGCTCGATCCCTTCCTTGAGCATGGCGATCGCATCGTCGACCCCGCCAATGTCGTCCCAGCCGACCCGCGGCACCTGGACCATTACCTCGCGCATCGCGCTCGGCTGAACGCGCTTGAGCGCAGAGAGGAAATCCTCCCGCGTCACCGAAAGCTCGTCGAGCACTTCCGGCGGAATCGTGCGCTCGTCGAGATCGAGCTTGGGCATGATCCGGCGCACCGCGTCGATCGCCGCCTCGCGCGCGAGCGCTGCGAGGTCCGCGCCGACGAAACCGTGCGTGACGCGCGACAGTTCGTCGAGGTCCACCTTGTCGCCCAGCGGCATTCCACGTGTGTGAATGGCGAGGATTTCGCGCCGGCCCTTCTCGTCGGGGACGCCGATGACGATCTCGCGGTCGAATCGGCCCGGGCGGCGCAATGCCTCGTCGATCGCATCGGGCCGGTTGGTCGCGGCGATGACCACGAGGTTCGAGCGCGCCTCGAGACCGTCCATCAGGGTGAGTAGCTGCGCCACGAGGCGCTTTTCGGCCTCGCCGGTGACCTGGCTGCGCTTGGGCGCGATCGAATCGATCTCGTCAATGAAGACGATCGCGGGCGCGGACTTGGTCGCCTGCTCGAACACCTCGCGCAGGCGCTTCTCGCTCTCGCCATACCCAGAACCCATGATCTCGGGCCCGTTGATGGCGAAGAACTGTGCATCGCTTTCGTTCGCCACCGCCTGCGCGAGCCGGGTCTTCCCGGTACCCGGTGGACCGTGGAGCAGCACGCCCTTCGGCGGATCGACGCCGAGGCGGGTGAACAGTTCGGGATAGCGCAGCGGGAGCTCGACCATCTCGCGCAATTGCTGGATCGTCTCGCCCATGCCGCCGACATCGTCGTAGTTGACGACCGCGCGGCCGGTCGGGGCTTCCTCGAACTCGGCGCGCAACTCGACCTCGGTGTTCTCGTCGATATGGACGATGCCCTTCGGAACGGTCGAGACGACGCGCAGGCGAATCTGGGTCAGCGCATAAGCCGGCGCATTGAACATGCGCTGCACCTGCGGCGGCATGTTCTGGACCGGCTGCTGCCCGGTCGTCGCGACCAGATCGCCTGCGACGATCGGCTTGCGGAAGAAGTTGCGCTGGAGCGCCTGGGTCGGACCTTGGAGCCTCATCTCGCGACTTGCCGGGGCAAAGATCACGCGGGTGGCGGGGCGCGATTCCGCCACCGCGATGCGCACGTGCTCGCCCGAACCGCATTCGGCGTTGTTGCGCTGCAGCCCGTCGAGCCGGACCACGTCGAGCGTCTGGTCCTCGTCGTAGGCCGCCATGGCGATCGCTGCGGTGGTGCGCTTGCCCTCGATCTCGATCACGTCGCCTTCGGTGATCCCGAGCGCCTGGAATGCGGAACGAGGCAGCCGGGCGACGCCGCGTCCGCTTTCTTCCTGCCGGGCCGCAGCGACCTGGAGCCGCACCGTCTTCTCTTCTACCGCCGCGTCGACTTCGGACATGCGCCGATATCTCCCTGTCCATATTTGGGGGTTACCGACCCTAGCTAGGGTGGGATCGCGCCAAGTCAAATGGACCGGTCGCCTTCCGTGCCGGAACCGTCCGGCGATCGCAGGCTCGCCACGCGCAAGAAAAAAGGCCCGGTCACGAGGACCGGGCCATGAAAGTCTTGGGAGAGGATGCCTGAAAAGGCACGCCCTATTTGCGCTGCAGCAATCGATTGTGCAAGTGCGAAAAGCGCATTTTGTGTTGCGAGAAATGCAATACACCCGCTTCGGTCTTTGAATTCATGACAGTTTTGTAACGCCCTCTTCATAGCGCCGATTTGCCGATGCTGCGCCGCAGCATTCCGTGAGGTCCGTTTGGGAGGGCATACGAATGCGCAACCGGGGGTGACAGGCCGCCGCGCTGTGCCTAACAGCTTCGCGCATACGGAGGACCGATGAACAAGCTCTATCCCGACGCCGCCGCCGCCCTCGACGGGCTGCTCAAGGACGACATGCTCATCGCCGCAGGCGGGTTCGGCCTCTGCGGCATTCCCGAACGCCTGCTCGACGCGATCCGCGACAGCGGCGTGAAGGGCCTCACCTTCTGCAGCAACAACGCCGGGATCGACAACGAAGGCATCGGCAAGCTGCTGCGCACGCGCCAGGTGAAGAAGATGATCTCGTCCTACGTCGGCGAGAACAAGGAGTTCGAGCGCCAGTTCCTCGCCGGCGAGCTCGAGGTCGAGTTCTGCCCCCAGGGCACGCTGGCTGAACGCATGCGCGCCGGCGGCGCGGGCATTCCGGGGTTCTACACCAAGACCGGCGTCGGCACGCAGGTAGCCGAAGGTAAGGAAGTGAAGTCGTTCGACGGGGAAGACTACATCCTCGAGCGCGGTATCTTCGCCGACCTCGCGATCGTGAAGGCCTGGAAGGCCGACGAGACCGGCAACCTGGTGTTCCGCAAGACGGCGCGCAATTTCAATTTGCCCGCCGCCACTTGCGGCAAGGTCTGCGTCGTCGAGGTCGAGGAAGTGGTGCCCGCGGGCAGCCTCGACCCGGACTGCATCCACCTGCCCGGCGTCTATGTCCAGCGGATGATCGTCGGCGCCCCCTACGAAAAGAAGATCGAGTTCCGCACCGTCCGGGAGCGCGAAGCGGCATGACCGGGCCGCGGCTCCGTGCCGCGCTCGCGGCCTCCGTGCTGGCGCTCGCGCTGAGCGGCTGTGTCGCCGCTGCAATCCCAGTCCTCGCGGGAGGCGCGGTCCTTGCGCGTGACAAGGACGGGTCGGATCGCCCGGTGTCCGATCTCGCGCCGCCGCAATTCGAAGGTCCGGGCCCGGCGCCCGCGCCCACGCCTGCGCCCACGCTCGATGCCAGCCCGGTGCGCAACATGGTCGAGATGCGCGAAGGCGCCGTGCTCGCGGCGCCCGGCGCAATGTTCGACGATCGCTGGCAGGCCTTCCTGGCGCACGCGAGCGAGGCGGCCGCCAGTGATCCGATCGACGATCCGCGCACGTCGGCGATTCTCGCCGCGCCGGGCTCGCTGGCCCCGAACATGACCGATTGCGCCATCCTGCCCCCGGCCGTGCTGATCGATCTCGATCCGGCCGAGGAAGCGCTGGACATGGCTTCGATCACGCCCGATCGCGCTCTGGCGCAGGGCCTCGCGGCATTGCGCATGCAGAACGTCGAAGTCTTCTGGATCAGCGGCGAATCGGCCGCGGTCGCCGGAACGCTGCGCGCACGACTGCGCGAAACCGGCCTCGACCCGGCGGCCCGCGACGGCCTGCTGCTCATGCGACGCGCCGAAGACCGCAAGCAGCTTCGCCGCAAGGAACTGTCGCAGACGCATTGCGTCGTCGCCATCGCGGGCGATCAGCGCAGCGATTTCGACGAGCTGTTCGCCTATCTCAAGGATCCGGAGGCGGCGACCGAACTCGACGTCCTGCTCGGAGACGGCTGGTTCCTCGTGCCGCAGGCAGCTACCGGAGCCGCCGAATGACGCATGCCCTCCGCGCGACAGTCGCGCTCGTGCCGATCCTGTTATTCGCCGCACCCGCAACGAACGCCGCCGAACCTGCCGAGGCTCTCGTGATGACCGACGACCAGCGCCTGCACGACATCGCGGCGATCGAACGCGCGGTGGATGCGGTCTATGCCGCGATCTCCGGCCCCGCAGGCCAGCCGCGCGACTTCGCGCATATGCGCACGCTGTTTACCCCTGAGGCTCGGCTGACTGCGATCGGCGCGAACGGCCTGACCGGCGGTACGCTCGACGACTACATCGCGCGCAGCGGCGAGACGCTGGTGAGCAGCGGCTTCACCGAGCGCGGGCTCGTCAACCGCGTCGAGCTCTACGGCGATCTGGCTCACGTCTGGTCGTCTTACGAAGGCAGCTTCACCGGTCCCGACGGCAGCACCGGATCGGTGCGCGGGATCAACAGCTTCCAGCTGGTGCGGCAGGACGGCCGCTGGCTGGTGCAATCGATTTTCTGGCAGGCGGAGGCGCCCGGCCGCCCCCTGCCCCACGACATGACTGGAGAACATTGATGCCCTGGGATCGCAACCAGATGGCCGCGCGCGCGGCGCAGGAACTGCAGGACGGATACTACGTCAACCTCGGCATCGGGATTCCGACGCTGGTGGCGAACCACATTCCGGCGGGCATGCACGTTACGCTGCAGAGCGAGAACGGCATGCTCGGCATCGGCCCATTCCCCTACGAAGGAGAGGAGGACGCCGATCTGATCAACGCGGGCAAGCAGACGATCAGCGAACTGGCGCACAGCGCCTATTTCGACAGCGCGGCGAGCTTCGC
>CAMPGP010000067.1 GCA_946885545.1 uncultured Altererythrobacter sp. | reverse complement strand
CCTCATCAGCCGCAACCGGGGCACCACGCTCTCCTACTCGCCGACCTTCGGCTACGACATCTGCGCCCGGCGCATCTCGAGCCAGTCGAGCGTGGCGGAGCGCTTCGACCTCTCGCGCTGGCGCACCGCGGGCAACGGTGCGGACATGATCCGACCCGACGTAATGCAGAGCTTCGTCAACGCCTTTGCCGACGCGGGCTTTCGCGCGGGCGCCTTCACACCGAGCTACGGCCTTGCCGAAGCGACGCTGGCAGTGACGGTGATGCCGCCGGGCGAAGGGATTCGCGTCGAGCTGGTCGAGGAAGAGCGGCTTTCGGGCACGCGCGCCGATTTCAGCCGCCCGGCCCGATATCGTGCCATCGTCAACTGCGGCAAGCCGCTGCCCGGCATGGAAGTCGAGATCCGCGGCGAGAACGATCGTGCCAAGGGCGACCACCAGATCGGCAAGGTCTGGTGCCGCGGCAAGAGCGTGATGCATTCCTATTTCCGCAACGAGGAAGCGACGAACGACTGCCTGGTCCCGAGCGAAGACGGCAACGGGGCGTGGCTCGACACCGGCGACATGGGCTACATGGCCGGCGGTTACCTGTTCATCGTCGGCCGGGCGAAGGACATGATCATCATCAACGGCAAGAACCACTGGCCGCAGGACATCGAGTGGGCCGTGGAACAGCTGCCGGGCTTCAACCACGGCGACATCGCCGCCTTCTCCGTCGAGACCGAGAACGGCGAGGAAGCGCCCGCGGTGCTGGTCCACTGCCGCGTGTCCGACCCCGAGGAGCGCGTGCGCCTGCACGAGCAGATCCGCGACAAGGTCCGCTCGATCACCGGCATGAACTGCGTGGTCGAACTGGTTCCGCCGCGCACGCTGCCGCGCACCAGCTCGGGCAAGCTGAGCCGCGCAAAGGCCAAGCGGCTCTACCTCGCGGGCGAGATCCAGCCGTTGGCCTTGATGGAAGCCGCCTGAGCGCTCCGGCGCGCGATCATTCCTCGCCGCGCCGGTCCCACGCCACCCGCACTGTTCCGCTCCTGTCGGTTCCGAGTTCGGCCTGCGCGCCGCTCTCCACCAGCAGGATGCGGACGGCCTCGGCCTGCGGCTCCGGTCCGTTCACCACTAGCGCTTCGCCGCGCCGACGCGCAGCCCAGCTGGCAAGGGCGATCGCGGCGCGCGCGCCCTCGTCCGGCTCGTCATCCTCGAAGCCAACGGCCGGCAACGCGGCGAACGGCGGAACGAGCTCGATCCGCCATTCGGGTTCGGTCGCGGCGATGCGTCGTTCGAGCGCGGCATACGTCGCCAGGCTCGCACCCGGCAGTTCCTCGGCCCGCACCAAGGCGCGGCGACGCTGGCGATCGACCAGGATGTCGTCCTCCGACACCCCCGCCGCGAGTGCCAGCCTCGCCGACAGCTCGCCCATGCGCAGTCGCGTCTCCTGCTCCTCCTCGACCCGGGCCGAGGCGAGCTGGGCCTCTTCGGCGCTGCGCTCGTCGCGCACCAGGAACTGCTTGAGCTGGACGTCGACCGGCGTTCCCAGAGCACGCGCGAGATTGCCTTCCGCGCGCACTTCGGCATCGGCCTCCAGCCGGGTGGTCCAGACGAACGCGGAGACTCGCAGAGGCTCGGCATCGAACTCGATCTCGGGCTGCGACAGCCGCGATGCGGCGCCGAAGTTGGCTGCCAGTTCGCCGCGCACCTGCCGCGCGGCCGTCGCCTCCCATGCGATCTGCCGCAGCGATATCGCCAGCGGGACCACCAGGGCGATGAAGACGATGCCGAGCGCGAAGTTCTGCCACCGGGTCTGGCGCCCCGACAGCGTGGCGCTGAACCCGTACAGCCGCGCCATCGCCCAGACGATCAGCGCGATCGTCACGAAGTTCGTGACGTAGAGCAGTGCCGCGCCGCCGAAGACCGTCCAGTTGGCGGTCGCGAGGCCGAAACCCACAACTGCCAGCGGCGGCATCAGCGCGGTGGCGATGGCGACGCCCACGATCGTGCCCGCGCGCCCGCGGATCATTGCGTAGGCGCCCGCGAGTGCGGAGAACAACGCGACCAGCAGGTCGAACAGGTTCGGGCGCGTGCGCGCGGCGATTTCCGACGTGATGTCCTGCAGCGGCGAAACGAACACGATCAGCGCGCACAGGCCGATCGCGAGCAGGCTGCCCCAGGCGAGCGAGCGCGCCGACTGGCGAACCCAGCCGTAGTCGCCGATGGCGAGAGCGAAGCCCAGGCCCATGATCGGGTCCATCAGCGGCGAAAGCAGCATCGCCCCGATCACCACCGCAGGCGACGCCAGCAGCAGCCCGAGGATCGCGATCCCGGCCGACATCGCGGTCATGAAGAGATAGCGCGAGGACAGCGCCGATTCCGTCCGCCGCAGCGCGATGACTTCGCCCTGATCGACGGTTTCGATCACCGTGTGGTTCCACCAGCGACGGAGGCTGACCACCACTCGCAGGAACGACCATTGCGCTGTCCGCTGGGGCCCGCTTCCGGCGTTGCGGGAGGCGGGCTCGTCGGTCGGGGTCACACTGTCCATCGGGGGGCTTTAGCGCTTGCCTTGGATCGAAAAAAGCCGACATTCGGCCACGGGCGAGCGGCGCGGTCGTTGAATTCCGTGTCTTATGCTCTTAATACAGTGTCGAACCGGGGATTGCCCCGCGAGGAGCGAAGAGCAGGCATGGCCACCGAAACGAAGACCGCCACGGCGACCGCCACCGATTTCGAACTGACCCCACCCGATCCGGTGCCGACCGTCTCGGCCGAGAAGGCCGCGGGCCTCGTGCCCGTGAGCGAGGAGAAGAAATCCAAGCTCGACGAAAAGGTCGACGCGTTCGTCGCAGATCTCGTCTCGGTCGACGCCAATTCGCCGGAATTCGGCAAGAAGGTCGACCAGCTCACCAACATGGGCCGCAAGGAGATCATGGCGGCCTCGCAGCATTCGAACCGCTTCCTCGACCGCCCGATCCGCGCGATGGACAAGGACGAAGGCGTCGGTGCGAACCTGGCCGAATTACGCCGCACGGTGGAGGATCTCGACCCCTCGCGCCGCGGCAAGCTGACCGGCCCGAAGAAATTCCTCGGGATTATTCCGTTCGGCAACAAGCTGAACGACTACTTCCGCAGCTACCAGAGCGCGCAGACGCACATCCAGCAGATCCTCGCCAAGCTCGGCAACGGCAAAGACGAGCTGCTGATGGACAACGCCGCGATCGATGTGGAACGCGCCAAGCTGTGGGAAGCGATGGGCAATCTCGAGCAGATGATCCACATCTCCAACACGCTCGACGCGCGGCTGGAGGACAAGGCTGCCGAGCTCGACGCGACCGATCCGGCCAAGGCCAAGGCGATCCGCGAGACCGCGCTTTTCTACGTCCGCCAGCGCACGCAGGACTTGCTGACCCAGATGGCGGTGAGCGTGCAGGGCTACCTCGCGCTCGACCTGGTGAAGAAGAACAACGTCGAACTGGTGAAGGGCGTCGACCGCGCGAGCACGACGACCGTCGGCGCGCTGCGCACCGCGGTTACCGTCAGCGAGGCGATGACCAACCAGCGCCTCGTGCTGCAGCAGATCACCGCGCTCAACAGCACCACCGCCGGCATCATCGATTCGACGAGCACCATGCTGCGCGAACAGACCGGCAAGATTCACGAGCAGGCCGCCTCGAGCACGATCCCGCTCGAGACGCTCCAGCGCGCGTTCCAGAACATCTACGATACGATGGACGAGGTCGACACCTTCAAGCTGCGCGCGCTCGATTCGATGAAGCAGACGGTCACCACGCTCTCGGCCGAGGTCGAGAAGTCGAAGGGCTACATCGCCCGCGCCGAGGGCCAAGCACAGGCGCAAAGCAAGATCGGCTCGACCGAATCCTCGCCGCTGCTGTCGCTGGAGGGCTGATGGCCGACAGCACACACGAAAGCGACGCGATCCTGGCCGGCGCGAAGCGGTCGCTCGCCGACAATCGCGCCGGGGGATACCACCGCCGCGGCTCGATCGGGCGCGGTTCGGCCGAGCTCAAGACGCGGCATCTGATGGGCAAGCTCAAGCGGGTGGTGCTCGCGGTGGGCGGGATCGTGGCCGCGGCGATGGTCGCGGGGCTGATCGTCGACGGGATCGGGTTCGTGGGCGTCTTGCTGACCTTCCTCGCCATCGTCGTCGCGATCGGGGTCTTCACCGCCTTCCCGAAGATCAAGGTGCCGCAGCGCGCCGACCTTAATCAGGGCAACGCGCGCGAGCTGGTCGGCCGCACCGAGCTGTGGCTAGAGCATCAGCGCGCCGCCCTGCCCCCGCCCGCGGCGAAGATCGTCGACGACCTCGGGGTGCAGCTCGATTCGCTCGGCCTCCAGCTCGAAACCGTCGATCAGGCGCACCCGGCAGTGCGCGAGGTTCGCCAGCTCGTCGGCGAGCACTTGCCCGAAATGATCGATTCGTATCGCAAGGTGCCCGCGCACCTGCGCCAGGAGCAGCGCGCCGGCGCATCGCCCGACCAGCAGCTTACCGAAGGGCTCGGCAAGATCAGCCGCGAGATCGACAGCGTCACCCGCCAGCTCGCCGACGGCGCGCTCGACGACCTTGCCGTGCGCCACCGCTACCTCGATTACCGTTACGGCGAAGGCGCCGGGAAAGAAGATATCTGATGCGCGTCGCCATCCCCCACGATCTCCCCCGCGAAACCGTGCGCGAGCGCCTGCGGAGCCGCAGCCACGAGATGGGCGATCATATTCCCGGCGGCATGGCCAAGGTCGACACCTCGTGGCCGAGCGAAGACCGCATGGCGATGCGCGTGAGCGCGATGGGCCAGAACCTCGACGGCCGGGTCGATATCGAGGAAGGCCAGCTGGTGTTCGAGATCGACCTGCCGCCTGCGCTGGCTTTCGTCGAACCGATGATCGCAGGCGCGGTGCGTCAGCAAGGCCAGAAGCTCCTCGGCAAGTCCTGACGTTTTCCGCGGGCTCATCACGCTGCGCGGGAACGTGCGCTGGCTTCGCGTGTTGAGCGTTGATGGGGCGAGGAGGCTTACGCCCCGATTGCGGTGGGGCAATTCAAGCGTGGCCTGAAAACGCTGGATTCTGGGGACGCACTTTCTTGGACTTGACGAACGATACGCAAAATCTGCGGAACCATCTGCGCCACGCGACCGCCAAGGCACACGACGTCCTCGACCGGAGCATGGCGGACTTCGATCTCTCCGACCGACGAAGCTACGCCGGGTTCCTCACCGTCCAGCTGGCCGCGCGGGCGCCGATTGAGGCGTGGTGCGCCGCACACGTGCCCGAAGAATTTCGCCCGCCCGCGCAGGCTCCGCTGATCCGCGCCGATCTGGCCGATCTCGGCATAAGCGCGGAACGCGAAGCGGTAGCGCCCGCGCGCGAGCTGACCGAACCGCTCGGCGTCGCCTGGACGCTGGGCGGCTCGTCGCTCGGCAATCGCGCCATGCTTGCGCACTTGCGCAAGCGGACGGGAGCCGACTGGCCAACCGCCTTCCTTGCCGACCCGAGAATGGCGCAGTTCTGGTCCGCGCTTCGCCCGCGGATCGAGCAGCCCACCGATTCCGCGACCGCGTCGCGCGCCGCCGCATCCGCACTGGCGGTGTTCGCGCGTTTCGAAGCTGCGCTCGCCGATCACGGGGAGCGGGAAGCGGCATGAGCGCGACCGATTTCGACGTCGACCTGACCAATTGCGACCGCGAGCCGATCCATAAACTCGGCCAGATCCAGGATTTCGGCGCACTGCTGGCGGTCAATGCCGACTGGATGATCGTCCACTATTCGGCGAATTTCGGCGAAATCGTCCCGACCCGGTCGCAGATTGCCTCGGGCATGCCGCTGGTCGAGGTGTTCGCGCCCGATGCGGTGCTGAAACTGCGCGAGGCGCTGTCGGCGGTGCGCGAGGTCGACGCGGTCGAAAGGCTGTTTGGCGTCGATCTGCTCGGCGACGGCGAGCGCTTCGATCTGGCGCTCCATTCGGCCGGCGGCCTGACCGTCATCGAATTCGAACCGCACGCGGGCGAGGCTTTCGCCAACCACGTCGGATCGCTGCGCCCGATGATGGCGGACATCGAGCAGCAAGGCGGCGTGGACGCGCTGTGCCAGCGCGCTGCCGAACAGCTCAAGCGGCTGCTCGGCTTCGATCGCGTGATGGTCTACAAATTCCACGACGACCTCAGCGGCGAAGTGATCGCCGAAGCGCGCGAGCCCGAACTCGAGGCTTTCCTGCACCTGCGCTACCCCAAGACCGACATTCCCGCGCAGGCGCGCGCGCTCTACCTGCGCAACCTGCTGCGGATCATAAGCGACGTCAACGCGAAGCCGGTGCCGATCGAACCGGCAGTCTCGCTCGAGGGCGAGGCGCTCGATCTCAGCCTATCGACCCTGCGCGCGGTTTCGCCGATCCACGTCGAATACCTCAAGAACATGGGCGTCGAGGCGTCGATGTCGATTTCGATCGTTGTGCGCGGGGAGCTATGGGGGCTGTTCGCCTGCCATCACTATTCGCCCTGCGTGCTGCCCTATTCGCTGCGCACCGTCGCCGAGCTGTTCTCGCAGCTGTTCTCGCTGCTGATCGACCGGTCCATCACCGACGAGAAGACCGAGCAGGCACGCAAGGGGCGTGCGCTACACGACCGCCTGATGGCGCGCCTCGCGGGCGGCGTACCGCTGGTCGAGAACCTGACCACGATCGAGACCGTGATCGGCGAAGTCATTCCGCACGACGGCTCGAGCGCCTTCGTCGAAGGTGTCTATCAGGCGCGCGGCAAGGCGCCGACCGAGGAGGAATTCCGCGCACTGGTGCCGCTGCTCAACAGCGGATCGACCAGTCGGGTTTTCGCCAGCCGCGCACTCGCCGCGCAGATTCCGGCCGCGGAAGCGTTCGCCGACCGCGCGGCGGGCGCGCTGGTGATACCCGTTTCGCGGCGACCGCGGGACTATTACGTCCTGTGGCGCCGAGAGCTGCCGCAAGTCGTCACCTGGGCGGGCAATCCGGAAAAGCCGGTCGAGACCGGACCCCACGGTTCGCGCCTGACCCCGCGCAAGAGCTTCGAGGCGTGGCAGGAATCGGTCAGCGGGGCGAGCGCGCCATGGACGGAAGCGGAGCGCCACATCGCCGAGTCGCTGCGCGTCACCCTGCTCGAGGTGATTCTGCGGCTCACCGACGAAGCGATGCAGGACCGGAACAGGGCGCAGGAACAGCAGGAATTGCTGATCGCCGAGCTCAACCACCGGGTCCGCAACATCCTCAATCTGATCCGCAGCCTGATCAATCAGTCGCGCCACGAGGCGCGCGACGTATCCGCCTTCGTCGACCTGATCGGCGGCCGCATCGGCGCGCTCGCTGCGGCTCACGACAACATCACCAAGGAAAACTGGGCGCCCGCATCGGTGACCGAACTGCTCGAGGACGAGGCGCAGGCCTATCTCTCCGGCAAGGCGGACCGGCTGACGATCGAGGGCGACGACGTACTCATCGCGCCGGAAGCCTACACGGTGTTGGCGCTGGTCATGCACGAGATGATGACCAATTCGGCGAAGTACGGCGCGCTGTGCGACAGCAGCGGATCGCTGACGGTGACCCTCACGCGGGACGCGGACGGCGGCCTCGCCATAGGCTGGCGCGAGCGCGGCGGTCCGCCTGTGAAGCCGCCGGAGCGGCGCGGGTTCGGCACGATGATCATCGAAAAATCGATCCCCTTCGAACTCAAGGGAAGCGCAGATATTCGTTACAAACTCGCAGGCGTGGAGGCCGACTTCGTGATCCCCGATCGTTTCGTTACCAGCGTGAGCGGAAGCACACGGGAGAAGGAGCGCAAGGCGCAAACCGAGGCGGGATCCGTTCCGGCCGGGCGGATGCCGAATCATGTGCTCGTGGTCGAAGACAGCATGATCATCGCGATGGACACCGAGGACTGTCTCCGACAGCTCGGGGTCAAGGTGGTCAGCGTCAGCGGCAGCGTCGGTTCGGCGCTTTCCAATATCGCCGACGACCGACCGGAGTTCGCCATCCTCGATTACAACCTGGGCAGCGAATCGAGCGAACCGGTGGCGCGCAAGCTGCGCGAACTGGAAATCCCGTTCTATTTCGCGACCGGCTATGGCGAGGCTAACGGAGCGCTCACCGAAAGCGGTGCGCTGGGCATACTCAAGAAGCCCTACGGCAAGGACGAGATCGAAGGCGCGCTGGCGGCCTTCACCGGCGCGTAGGCCGAAGCTAGGCCGCTACGACTTCCTGCGCGAGCAGCGCGCCGCGGCATCGGGCGAAATCGATCGCCGCTATGTCGCTGGCGACGCCGCACCCTCCGGCCTCGATCCTGTCGCCCCCGACCATGACCGCTCCGGCGAGCGGCATGACGAGCAACGCCCCCCGGTATCGCTCCGCGATCTCCGGTTGCGGCGGGCCCTCGACGCGGTCCATCCGGAAATACGGCCCCTCGACCAGCGCCGCCTCTCCGTGCGTGCCGACGGACCGCCGGTGATGCGGGGGGTGCGGTTCGCCACTGGCAACCGCGAGTGCGCGTTCGAGATGGAGTTCGCGCGGCCGGCCATAATCGTAGAGGCGATAGGTCACGTCGCTGTTCTGCTGCACCTCGACCAGCGACAGCCCGGGCCCGATCGCATGAACCGTCCCGGCGGGCAGGTAGAAGAAATCGCCTGCGTGCGCCGGATGCCAGGCGAGCAGCCGCTCGATCGAACCGTCGAGCGCCGCGGCACGCATCTCCGGCTGGGAAACTTCGCGCTCGAACCCGATCGCGAGCGTCGCTCCCGGTTCGGCATCGAGCACCAACCAGCACTCGTCCTTGCCGCGCTTCCCCGCCGGCGCGCGCGCGGCATCGGGATGGACCTGGATCGACAGGCGCTCGCTGGTGAAGATGTACTTGGCGAGGATGCCCGCCAATTCGGGCGGCGGTTCGAACCAGATTTCGCCGATGCGTTTTCCTGCAGTCCCGGCGAACGGTTCGGGCAGAGCTTCGCGCCCCCAGACCTTCTCGATCATCCGCGCGGGCAGCGCGCGACCGCTCATGCTCCCCCCGCCCCGCCGAGCTTGCCGACCCGCTGCGCCCCGCTAGCGCTCGTGACCAGGATTTCGTCGCCATCGACAACGACGATCACGTCCTCG
>CAMPGP010000066.1 GCA_946885545.1 uncultured Altererythrobacter sp. | reverse complement strand
TCGTCTACACCATCTGGCTCAAGCCGCGCACGCCGCAGAACATCGTCATCGGCGGTGGCGCGGGCGCCTTCCCGCCGATGATCGGTTGGGTCGCGGTGACCGGCGAGATCTCCGCCATGCCGATCCTGCTGTTTGCAATCATCTTCTTCTGGACCCCGCCGCACTTCTGGGCGCTCGCGCTGTTCGTGCAGTCTGACTACGCCAAGGTCGGCATTCCGATGATGCCGGTCGTCCGCGGTCAGCGCGCGACGCGGCGGCAGATTCTCGTCTATTCGCTGATCCTGCTGCCGCTGGCGGTCTCGCCGTGGTTGATCGGGGGCGCCGGCCTCGCCTATGGCATCGCGGCCAGTGCGCTCACCGTGCTGTTCGTCGCGCTTTCCCTGCCGGTCGCTTTCCGGACGGCGGAGGAGGGCGATCGGATGGTCCCGGAGAAGCGCCTGTTCGGCTACAGCGTGTTCTATCTCTTCGCGCTGTTCGCGGCGCTGGTGGCCGACCGGCTGGCCGCAACGCAAGGATGGTTGTCATGACGCCCGAGGAACAAGACGAATTCAAGCGCCGGCAGAAGGGGCGCAATCTGGCGCTCGCGCTGGTGCTCGGCTTCTTCGTGGTGCTGTTCTACGTCCTCACCTTCGTGAAGATGGGAGCGGAGTGATGACGAGCGTTGCCCTTCAGCGCAAGAACCTGCGGGTCGGCCTGCTCGGGTTGCTCGCTGCGGCGGGCATGCTCGGCCTCGGTTATGCCGCGGTGCCGCTCTACCAGCTCTTCTGTCAGGTGACCGGCTTCGGCGGAACCACGCAGCGCGCGACCGAGGCGGACGCCGATCTCGCCTCCCGCCTGGCGCAGAGTGCAGGCGGCAAGACCATCTCGATCCGCTTCGACGCCAGCACCTCGCACTCGATGCCGTGGATGTTCGAGCCCGAGCAGGTCACGCAGACGATTCAGGTCGGCGAGCGCGACATGGCGTTCTTCGTCGCCCGCAACGACAGCAGCGAACCTATTACCGGCACCGCGACCTTCAATGTCGAGCCCGAGCAGACCGGCGAGTACTTCAACAAGATCCAATGCTTCTGCTTCACCGAGCAGACGCTGCAGCCGGGGCAGGAAGTGCGCATGCCGGTACTGTTCTACGTCGACCCGGCGATCCTCGAGGATCCCAATGCGAAGGGCGTGGAGCAGATCACGCTGAGCTACACCTTCCACCGCAAGCCGGATTCTGAATCCTGACGGGGGCCTGCACCCCGGACTAGACCAACGCCGCGCCGCCGATTATGGGCCGCGCAACCGAATAGACAGGACCTGCGACCAATGGCCGGAACCAAGAACCACGACTATCACATCCTTCCGCCCGATATCTGGCCGCTCATCGGCTCGATCTCGGCGGTGACTTTCACCAGCGGCATGGTGCTCTACATGCACGAGATGGCCAACTGGCAGATCGTGGTGGGTCTGGGCATCGCGGGCCTGATCGCGACCTTCTTCAGCTGGTTCGGCAATATCGTGAAGGAAGCGCAGAGCGGCTACCACACGCCCGTCGTGCAGCTGCACATGCGCTACGGCATGATCCTGTTCATCGCTTCGGAAGTGATGTTCTTCGTCGGATGGTTCTGGAGCTGGTTCGATTTCGCCCTGTTCCCCAGCCAGATATCCGAAGTGGTCGGCGGCCAGTTCCCGCCGGTAGCGATCGAGGCGGTGATGGATCCGTTCGATCTTCCCCTGCTCAACACGCTGATCCTGCTATGCTCGGGCACCACGGTCACCTGGGCGCACCACTCGCTGATCCACGGCGATCGCGACGGGCTGAAGAAGGGCCTGTGGCTGACGGTCCTGCTCGGCGTGCTGTTCACCAGCATCCAGGCCTACGAGTACGCCCACGCGCCGTTCCCGTTCGGCGAGAACACCTACGGCTCGGCGTTCTACATGGCGACGGGCTTCCACGGCTTCCACGTGCTGGTCGGCACGATCTTCCTGATCGTGTGCCTCGTCCGGACCTACAAGGGCCACTTCACCCCGCGCCAGCACTTCGGCTTCGAAGCGGCAGCCTGGTACTGGCACTTCGTCGACGTGGTGTGGCTGTTCCTGTTCGTGACGGTCTACGTCTGGGGCAGCTGGGGCGCGCCGATCCACTGATGCCCGCGGGCCAGCCAGAAGACACCGGAGGGCAGCCGAGCATCCGCGAGGCTGCCCTCTTCGGTTTGTGCCCACGTTGCGGCGGCAAGACGCTGTTCGCGCGCGGGGTGACGTTCGCCGAGCGCTGCGGCGCCTGCGGGCTCGACTATGGCAGGTTCAACGTCGGCGACGGTCCGGCGGGGTTCCTCACTCTCGTCATCGGCGCGGCGATCACCGGGCTGGCGATCTGGCTCGAACTGGCGGTGAACCCGCCGTTCTGGATTCATGTCGCGCTCTGGGTCCCGGTCACCGCGCTCGCGGTCGTGTTCGGACTGCGGATCGCCAAGGCCGCACTGATCGCTTCCGAATACCGCAACGGCGCAGGCGAGGCGGGACGGGGCGAGCCATGACGCGTCCAATCCCGATCCTGCCCACGGCGATCGTCGCGGCGGCGGTGGCGACCATGATCGCGCTCGGCTTCTGGCAGCTCGACCGCATGCGCCAGAAGGAAGCGCTTCTGGAAAGCTACGCGCGTGCCGAGACTCTTTCTTCCGCGGTGCCCTGGCCCGAGAGCGAGGCTGCGGCGGAGCGGTCGCTGTTCCGCCACACCCGGCTAGATTGCGAGCAGGTGCTCTCGGTCACCGCGCGCGCGGGCACGGCGCTCGACGGGCGCAAGGGCTGGCAGCATGTCGCGCGCTGTGCGATCGGCAACGGGCGCGTGGCCGACGTTTCGATCGGCTGGTCCGAACGGCCCGAGGCGATCGAATGGAGCGGCGGCGAGGTCGAAGGCGTCGTCGCACCCGGGCCGCGCCTCGTCGCCGGGGTTCCCCAGGCGGGCCTCGCTCCCCTCGCGGCCCCCGATCCGGCGGACGTGCCGAACAATCACCTCGCCTATGCCGGCCAGTGGTTCTTCTTCGCGCTCACCGCGCTGGTGATCTACGTGCTGGCGCTGCGGCGTCGCTGGCGCGGCTAGCGGGCAGGGTCGCCCTCAGGTTTCATGGCACGGCAGGATGCCAGCGCCAGTTTCGCGACGAGTTTGTCGGAAATCGGTCGGGCGGGCGAAAACGTGACGCCCGTCTTGCTCGCCTTGAGGCCGTCGGCTGCGATTTCGTCGGCATGCGCTTCAATGGCAGCGGGCGCGAGATAGAGCCCGCACTGCTTGCTGAAGGCCGCATAGCCCGCGACGATCGATCCTTCGATACTGAACCCCGGCATCTTGTAGGCGATGACTTCCTCGGAGTCCGGCAGCACCTCTTCCAGTAGCGCGCGGAGGTGGGTCAGAAGCGGCCGCAAGTTTTCCGGAGCCTCTGCAATGTAGGTGTCGTGGGTTCCGGTCATGATCGGAGTTCCTCTGGGCTACGGTCGCGTCCAGCGTACCGCCGGGCTGGCAGCTATTTGTACATCCCCTCGCGCAAGTTGATGCCGTATTCGAGCCACGCCTTGAGCGCGGCGAGCATCTGGCTCCAGCCCTGGCAGTTGCCGTAGCTCGATTGGAGGGCGCCGGGCGTTTCGCGCCAGCCTTCCTCGGCGATCTCGACCAGCGTGCGGTTGGGATCGCCGTCGACCGGCTTGAACGTCATCGTCACCGTCGTGCGATAATCGGCCTCGGTCATCTCGCTGCCTTCGACATTGTGCGGCTCGCCCTCGGTCGCTTGCCATTCGAGCACGATGCGCTCGTCGGGCACCACTTCGATCACGTAGACCGGGAAGGCACCGGGGAAATCGTGGAAATCCCAGGTCACCGTCGCGCCCGTCTCCAGCCGACCCTGCGCTCCGCCGGTGGTGAAATAGCGCGACAGCTTGCCGGGATCCGTGACCGCCTCGAACACCTCGTGCACCGGCTTGGCGATCCGTGCCGCGACCCTGAATTTCAGTTCCATCGTGCAGCTCCTCTTGAGTCGTCGCCCAATATGTTATAAAAACATAACATGTCAAACAAAGATGGCCTCGACGCGGTGTTCAAGGCGCTCGCCAATCCCGTTCGGCGAGCAATCTGCGACGCGTTGAAGCTGCGTCCGCTCACCACCAAGCAGCTCTGCGCCGCCTTCGCCGAACTGGATCGCACGACGGTGATGATGCACTTGCGCGTGCTCGAGGATGCGGGGCTCGTCGTGCCCGTGCGCAAGGGGCGCGAGCGGTTCAACTACCTCGACGCCATGCCGATCCAGACGATCCACGAACGCTGGATCGGCCCGCATGCGGCGGCAGCCGCCTCGGGCCTGAATCGTCTCAAGACGGAATTGGAGACGGACGAGAAGCACAGCCTCGGCGCGGATTAGCGCGCGTTGCTTGCGGGGCGGGCGGGGCGCGGCTAGTCGCTCCACCCGATGGAATACGTCTCCACCCGCGGCAGCGCTCCCGCGCTCGATTTCGAAGGGGTCACGCTCGCCGGTCTCGCCGGCGACGGCGGGCTCTACCTGCCGCGCGAGTGGCCGAAGCTGACGGAGGACGAGATCGCCGCTCTCGCGGGGCTCCCCTACGCCGAACTCGCCGCCCGCGTCATGCACCCTTTCGTCGGCGAGAGCCTCGCGCCCGAACGGCTGCGCGAATTGTGCGGACAGGCCTACGCCCGCTTCGCCCATGCGGCGGTCACCCCGCTCGTCCAGCTCGACGAGCGCCAGTGGCTGCTCGAGCTGTTCCACGGCCCCACGCTCGCGTTCAAGGACGTGGCGCTGCAACTGCTCGGCCTGCTGTTCGAGGAATTCCTTGGCCGCAGCGGCCAGAGCCTGACGATCGTCGGCGCGACCAGCGGCGACACCGGCTCGGCCGCGATCGACGCGGTTGCGGGGCGCGAGGGCGTCGAGATCTTCATGCTCCACCCCAGGGGCCGCGTGAGCGACGTCCAGCGGCGCCAGATGACCACCGTGCTTGCGCCCAACGTCCACAACATCGCGATCGAGGGCGACTTCGACCAGGCGCAGGCGATGGTGAAGCGCATGTTCGCCGATCCGGCGCTGACGGGGCGGCTGCAGCTCGGCGCGGTGAACTCGATCAACTGGGCGCGGCTGATGGCGCAGGTGGTCTATTACTTCGCTGCCGCGCTCCAGCTCGGCGCGCCGCAGCGCAAGGTCGCCTTCAGCGTCCCGACGGGCAATTTTGGCGATGTCTTCGCGGGCTATGTCGCGGCGAAGATGGGCCTGCCGATCGAGCGGCTGGTGGTGGCAACCAACGTCAACGACATCCTCCACCGCGCGCTGCGTGACGGCGACTACTCGGCGGGCACGGTCACGCCGACCGCTGCGCCTTCGATGGATATCCAGGTCAGCTCCAACTTCGAGCGCCTGCTGTTCGACGCGGGCGGCCGCGACGGGGCAGCGCTGGCCGAACAGATGCGCGGGTTCGAGGCGAGCCGCGCGATGCGCCTCACCAATGCTCAACGTGAAGGCGTCTCCGGCCTCTTTACCAGCGTGCGCGCCGATCAGGACGACATGGCGCAGGCGATGCGCTGGGCATGGGAATGCTGCGGCGAGATCATCGATCCGCACACCGCGATCGGCCTCCACGCTGCGCGCGCGCAAGACCTCGCACCCGACGTCCCGATCGTCACGCTTGCCACCGCGCACCCGGCCAAGTTCCGCGACGCGGTCGAGCGCGCCACTGGCAGCCGCCCGCAGCTCCCCCTGCGCGTCGGCGAACTGTTCGAGCGCGAGGAACGCCTCTTCGAGCTGCCCGGCGACTACGACGCCGTCGCGGCCTACATCGCCGAACACGCGACGCCGCGCTGATGGCGAAACTCCTCGAACAGCCGCGGGTGATGGCGGGCGAAGCGTGGCCCGATTACGGCCTCGTCGACAGCGGGCACGGCCGCAAGCTCGAGCGCTACGGCGACTACCGCTTCATCCGCCCCGAACCGCAGGCGATGTGGACACCGCGCCTCGACGACTGGCAGGCGCACGGCGAATTCGTGCCCGGCTCGGACGAAGACGGCGGCGGGCGCTGGCAGTTCGCGCAGGACGTGCCGCCCGATGGCTGGCCGCTCGCATGGGACGATGTGCGCTTCACCGCGCAATGCACCCCGTTTCGCCACCTCGGCTTCTTCCCCGATATGGCCCCCGTGTGGAGCTGGATGGGCGAACAGCTCGAAGGGCGCGACGACGCGAGCCTGCTCAACCTGTTCGGCTATACCGGCGTCGGCAGCCTCGCGCTCAGCCGCTTCGGGCAGGTCGCACACGTCGACGCTTCGAAGAAGTCGGTCGCCCAGGCGCGCGAGAACGCCGCGCTTTCGGGCATGGAGGATCGCCCGATCCGCTGGCTTGTCGACGATGCTGGCAAGTTCGCCGCGCGCGAGGTGCGGCGCGAGCGGCGCTACGACGGGATCATCCTCGACCCGCCCAAGTTCGGGCGCGGGCCGGGCGGCGAGGTCTGGCGGCTCGAAGAGGGGCTCCCCGGCCTCGTCGGCGATTGCCGGAAGCTGCTCGATGCCGACAGCCGCTTCCTGTTCCTCACCGTCTATGCCGTGCGCATGAGCAGCCTCGCGCTGGGCGGCTTGCTAGCCGAACTGTTCGCCGAACTGCCCGGCACGATCGAGCACGGCGATCTCGCGGTGCGCGAGGAGGGGGAGGGCGGCCGCCTGCTCCCCACCGCGATCTTCGCGCGCTGGTCGAATAACGGCTAAGCGCTCGCCATGGCCGATTCGCTCATTCTCGAAGTCGCCGATCTCGAGCACGATGTCCTAACCGGCATCTACTCGGAAGAGACCGGCAAGCCGCAGCCGCTGCGGATCACGATCCAGGCGCGGCTCAAGTGCGCGCCCCGCTACGCGCCCGATACTCCGCTCGAGGCGAGCAAGAACTACATGGACCTGAAGTTCGCCGCCACCGAGGCGCTGCCGCCCGGCGTACACTTCAAACTGATCGAGGCGGTCGCGGATCACATCTGCGAGACGCTGTTCCTGCAGGATGCGCGGGTCGAGGCGGTGACGGTGAAAATCGTCAAGCTCGCCATCGCCGAGGCGAACGAGAAGATCGGTGTGACGTTGACGCGCGAGCGCCGCGAATGAGGTTGATCGCGGTCGACGACTTACCCGGCGATCCGCTCGCCGCCGCGAGCGTGTTCGACCAGCACTGGCTGCCCTATGCGGAAGAAGCGCTTGCCGAGGGGGACGACCTGACGATCGCCTTCCCGCCGACCGATCACACGCACCGCGCCTGGCGCGTCGCGGTGGTGCAGGGGCTGGCACGCAAGTACGCGCCGCTGCGTGTGAATGCCGTGGCGGGCGAGGGTGCGGCGCTGGCGGAGGCCGAACGCCATCTCGCCGCCGCGCCGGGCGTGACCGGGCAATACCTCCCGCTCGATGGCCATGGCGCGGGAAATCCGGCACAATAGCGCGATGGATGTCCACGCGCCCCTGATCGATGCCCACTGCCGCCGGATCGACTACCTGCGCCTGTCGGTCACCGACCGCTGCGACTTGCGCTGCACCTATTGCATGCCCGAGCGGATGACGTTCCTGCCGCGCAAGGACCTGCTCGACCTCGACGAACTGCACCGGCTCGCACTCGGCTTCATCGCGCGCGGCGTGCGTCGCATCCGCCTGACCGGCGGCGAGCCGTTGGTGCGACGCGACGTGCTCGATGTCGTCCGCGCGCTCGGGCGCAAGCTCGGTGACGGGCTTGACGAACTGACCCTCACCACCAACGGGCTGCAACTTGGCGCGCATGCCGAAGCGCTGGCGGCGGCGGGCGTGCAGCGGATCAACGTGTCGCTCGACACGCTCGATCCGCAGACCTTCGCCCGGCTCTCCCGACGCGACCGGCTGGGTGACGTGTTCGCTGGGATCGCCGCGGCGAAGGCGGCGGGTCTGGCGGTCAAGATCAACACCGTCGCGCTGCGCGGCACGAACGAACACGAGATTTCCGCGCTGGTCGAATGGGCGCACGGGCAGGGGCACGCGATCACGCTGATCGAGCTCATGCCACTGGGCGAGGTCGAGGAGGACCGCTTCGACCGCTACCTGCCGCTCGCGCAAGTGCGCGCCGAGCTCCAGCGGCGCTGGACGCTGACGCCGTCGGCGCATCGCACCGGCGGTCCGGCGCGCTATTTCGATGTGGCGGAGACCGGGGGCCGGATCGGGTTCATCACTCCGCTGGGCGAGAATTTCTGCGACGGCTGCAACCGTTTGCGGGTGACTGCCACGGGCCAGCTCTATCCCTGCCTCGGCGGCGTGGAGCGCGTCGACCTGCGCGCGGCGCTGCGCTCCGCCGATCCCGAGGCAGCGCTGGGCCGCGCGCTCGACACCGCCATGCGGATCAAGCCCGCGCGCCACGCCTTCGCCTTCGACGCCCCCGGTGCCGCGCCCGCGCAACCGCGCCACATGTCGGTGACGGGCGGGTGAAGCTGGTCTTCCTCGGCAAGCTCGCCGATCTCGCGGGGGAGGGCGAGCGTTCGATTTCGGTCGATGAAACGCTCGACTGGGGCACGCTGTGTGCCCGGCTCGACCCGCCCTTGCGCGAAGTGATCGAATCGGAAGAAATCCGGGTCGCAATCGACGGCGAACTGCTGCCCGACAAGCGGACCCTGCTTGCGCCGCCGGACAGCGAGGTCGCCTTCCTCCCGCCCGTCAGCGGCGGCTGAACCGGTGCGCGACATTCGCTTGCTGGAGCGGCCGTTCGTTCCCGGCGCTCTGATCGGCCCGTTCACCAATGCCAATCCCGGCCTCGGCGGCGTCTGCACATTCGTCGGCGAGGTACGCGGCGGGGGGGGGGTCGAGGTGCTTGAACTCCAGCATTACGAACCGCTGACGCTCTCCGGGATGCATGCGCTGGCGGACGAGGCCTTCGCCCGGTTCGACCTCATGGGCCTGCTGATGGCGCACCGGGTCGGCGTGCTGCGGCCCGGCGAGCCGATCGTCTGCGTTTCGGCCGCCGCGCGGCACCGGCGGCCTGCGTTCGAGGCGGTCGATTTCTGCATGGACCACCTGAAGTCCGCCGCGTGGTTCTGGAAGCGCGAGAAGAGGGCCGGCGCTTGGCACTGGATCGAACCGCGCGGCGAGGACCGGCGCGACTTGTCGCGGTGGCGCTAGAGCCCGCCGCGCAACTCGGCGAGCACCGCGTCTTCTTCGGCGATCAGGGCGATGATCGCGTTGCGCGCGTCCACGATCGGATCGCGCAACTCGAAGGCCAGCGTCGCGTCGGCGAACAGCAGGTCGATATCGCCCAGCGCCACCGCCGCGCGGCTGCGGTGCGAATCGAGGTCGGCCAGCGCGACCTGCGCGTCGGCGTAGCTATCGGTTTCCACACC
>CAMPGP010000065.1 GCA_946885545.1 uncultured Altererythrobacter sp. | reverse complement strand
CACCTTGCCCGGCAGCACGCCGGGCACGCCGCCGAGCAGGACGCCGCGGCCGCCGTGCGCCTTTTCCAGCGCGGTCGCGCCGGCCTGCACGCTCATGCGCCCGGCGACCTGGCTCATCGGCTTCAGCAGCGGCAGCGAGCCGTCGGGGCCGGTCACGGTCTCGTAGGCGATCGCGGTGACGCCGCTCTTCACGAGGTCCGCGGTCTGGTCGGGATCGGGCGCGAGGTGAAGGTAGGTGTAGAGAACCTGGCCCTCGCGCAGCTGCGCCCGCTCGACCGCCTGCGGTTCCTTGACCTTCACCACCATCTCGCACTCGGCGAAGATCGCTTCGGGCCCGTCCTTGATCAACGCGCCCGCCTGGCGATATTCGGCATCGTCCGCGCCGATGCCGAGGCCCGCGCCGCTCTGTATCCAGACCTCGTGGCCATGCGCGATCAGTTCGCGCGCGCTTTCCGGGGTGAGGCCGACGCGGTATTCGTGGTTCTTGATTTCGGTGGGGCAGCCGATGCGCATGGGTGTAACTCCTCGTTGCGAGCGCCGTTACAATTGTAACTATCGCACCGCAACCTGTCTGCGAAACTTGGTCGTGCCAGCCGGCGGGGCCGCCTTTCGCAAACCTGTGTCACCAACCTGTCATACAACCGGCATAGCGGCGTCACCATTCGGTCAGGAACCGGTCAGCGACAGGTAACGCAAATGAAAAATATCCTTCGATCTTCCGCCGCAGCCGCCGCGCTCGGCACCCTCTGGGTCTCCCCCGGGTCCGCGCAGGAAGCCGATCCGCGCGCGCGAGAACTTGCCGAGATGCGCGCCGAGATGGCGCGAATGGCAGCTCGGATCGATTCGCTCGAGGCCGAGCTGACGCAAGCCGAGAGCGCTCCGCAGGCTTCGGCGGAAAGTTCCGACGAGACCAGCATCGAATGGAAGGGCGCTCCCGTCATCTCGACCGAGAGCGGCTGGAGCTTCAAGCCGCGCGGCCGCCTCCAGATCGACGCGGGTTCGATCGGCGCACCTTCCTCGACCGGTGCCGACACCGGGTTCGGCAGCGAGATCCGCCGCGCACGCCTCGGCGTCGAGGGCGATATTCCCGGCGGTTTCGGCTACAAGTTCGAGGTCGATTTCGCGGGCGGCGAGGTCGAGATCGTCGATGCCATCGCAACCTACGGCCACGGCGGGCTGACGATTTCGGCCGGCCAGCACAACACCTTCCAGGGGCTGGAGGAACTGACCAGCAGCCGCTTCATCTCGACGATGGAGCGCGCCGCATTCACCGACGCGTTCGGATTCGAGCGCCGGGTCGGCCTGTCGGCACAGTTCGAAAGCGGCGCGGTGCTGGTCCAGGGCGGCGCGTTCACCGACAACGTCGCCGATCTCTCGAACGAGAACTGGAGCGTCGATGGACGCGCAGTGTTCATGCCCAAGCTGGGCGAGACACAGCTCCACCTCGGCGGCTCGCTCCACTACGCCGATTACGAGGCGGGTTCCGAACTGCGCTATCGCCAGCGGCCTTTCGTGCATTTCACCGACGAGCGGTTCATCGACACGGGCAGCTTCGGCGCCGCGAGCGAACTGGGCATGGGCCTCGAAGCCGCCGCGATCCGCGGCCCCTTCCACGCCGCAGCCGAAGGATTCTGGCAGAAGGCCGACCGTCCCGGCGCGCTCGCGGATCCGACGTTCTTCGGCGGCTATGCCGAAGTCGGGATGTTCCTGACGCCGGGCGACAGCCGCGGCTACAAGGGCGGCACCTTCGACCGGGTGAAGCCGGCCAATCCGGTTGGCGAAGGCGGCTTCGGCGCGGTGCAGGTGAATGTGCGCTACGACCGGCTCGACCTGGTCGACGCAGGGCTGATCGGCGGCACGCAGGACGGTTACGCCGTGTCGCTGGTCTGGACGCCGACCGACTACACCCGCCTCATGATGAACTATGGCCGCATGCAATACGACAACGCTGCGCTCCCCGCGGCCGGCGGAGACTCCTCCTATGGCGTCGATGCCTTCGGGGTGCGCGCGCAAATCGACTTCTGACCACCCACCGCCGATGTCATGCGCTTGTCACACAGTGCTCATATCGGCCGATCCGAACCAAACCTCGAGGGGTAAGAGAATGCGCATTACCAAATCCATCTGCCTCGCCGCCGTCGCGGCGCTTTCGCTCACCGCATGCGGCGACGCGCCCGGCGCGGGCGGGACGCGCGATTCGATCCGCGCGGTCGGCTCTTCCACGGTCTATCCTTTCGCCAAGCGCGTCGCCGAGCTGTTCGCGCAGGAGAATCCCGAGTTCAAATCGCCGTTGATCGAATCGATCGGCTCGGGCGGCGGAATCAACCAGTTCTGCCAGGGTGTCGGCCCCAACACGCCCGACATCGCCAACGCCTCGCGCCGCATGAAGCTGAGCGAGTTCGAGGGCTGCCAGGCCAACGGCGTCACCGACATCATCGAGATGCAGGTCGGCCTCGACGGGCTGGCCTTCGCTTCGGCCGAAGGCGGCATTTCGATGAACCTCACACCGCAGATCATCTACGAGGCGCTCGCGGCCAACCCCTACGGCGAACCCCAGACCGCCAAGACCTGGGCCGACGTCGACCCTTCGCTGCCCGATGAGCCGATCCTCGTCTACGGCCCGCCCTCGACCTCGGGGACGCGCGATTCGCTCGAGGAACTGATCCTCATGGTCGGCTGCGACGCCAATCCGGAAATGGCCGCGCTCAAGGAGAGCGACGAGGACCGACACGACACTGTCTGCACCGAGATCCGCGCCGACGGCGCCTATGTCGACCAGGGCGAGCAGGACAACCTGATCGTTCAGAAGATCGGCAACAACCCGAACGCCGTCGGCGTGTTCGGCTATTCCTATCTCGAAGAGAACCTCGGCAAGCTGCAGGGCCTGCCGATGAACGGCACCGAACCGACGCTCGAAACCGTGACCGACGGAAGCTATCCCGGTGCGCGTCAGATGTTCATCTACGTCAAGAAGGCCCACCTCGACGCCATTCCCGGCCTCAAGGAATTTCTCGCGACCTGGGTCGCCAACTGGGGCGAAGGCGGGGAGCTGACGCGTATCGGCCTCATCGCCTCGTCGGAGGAGGCCCGCACCGCGGCGGCTCGCGCCGCGACGAACGGGGTCACGATGACCGGCGACGAACTGAAGTAACACGCGCTCCGCACCACAGCGATAGAGGGGCGTCGGCTTGCGGGCCGGCGCCCCTTTTTCATGCCCCGGAAACGATTCCTCGCGTCGAGCGCTGACTCGCCGCTAGCGAAGGGGATGAATGCGATGGCGGCACGCGCCTATTGGCAGGGGCAGATCAGACTGGCGCTGGTCTCGATCCCGGTGGAAGTCTACGCCGCGACCAAGAGCGGCGCGGCGATATCCTTCCGCCAGATCCACGAGCCCAGCGGCAAGCCGATCAATTACGAGAAGGTCGTCCAGGGCATTGGCCCGGTCGACCGGGACGAGATCGTCAAAGGCTTCGAGATATCCAAGGGCAACTACGTGCTGCTCGAGGAGGACGAGATCGAGGCGGTGAAGATCGAGAGCCGCAAGACGCTCGAGCTGGTCCAGTTCGTCGATGCCGACGAGATCGACGTGTTCTATTTCGAGAAGCCCTACTACGTCGTGCCGCAGGACGAGCTGGCGGAGGAAGCCTTCGTCGTGCTGCGCGAGGCGCTGCGGCAGAAGAAGAAGGTCGCGCTCGGGCAGTTGTCGGTGCGCGGGCGCGAGATGCTCGTCAGCCTCAAGCCCTGCGGCAAGGGCATCGTCATGGAGACCCTGCGCTACGAGGACGAGGTCCGGCGCGCGCAGACCTATTTCAAGGATATTCCCGCCAGCAAACCCGACAAGGAAATGCTCGAACTCGCCGGCAGCCTGATCGACAAGAAGAGCGCCCCGTTCGATGCGGGGGAATTCCACGACCGCTACGTCGATGCGCTGAAGAAGCTCGTCGACAAGAAGGCCAAGGCGAAGGGCAAGAAGATCCTCGAGGACGTCGAGGAGCCGAGCGGCTCGGGCAAGTCCAACGTCATCGACCTGATGGCCGCGCTGAAGAAATCGGTGAAGGACGACAAGCCCGGCAAGAAGAAGACCACCACCGGAAAGTCGGCCACCACCACCAAGAAGAAGAAAAGCGCCTGATGGACCTCAACGACCCGATCCTGATCCACTGGATCGACTGGGACCTGCTCTCGCGCCTCGGCGCCGCCGCGATCCTAGGCCTGATCCTCGGCCTCGACCGTGAGCTTCGCGGCCATGCGGCGGGCCTGCGCACGCACGGCCTGATCTGCTTTTCGGCCGCGGCGATGACGGTCTCCATCATCGCGCTCTACAATCAGCTCGGCGGCGAGCGGATGGACCCGCTGCGCGTGTTCGAGGCGACCGGTGCCTTCATCGGCATTATCGGCGCGGGGCTGATCGTGTTCAGCGGCGGGCAGGTCAAGAACCTCACCACCGCCGCGCATCTGTGGCTTGCGGCGGTGATCGGCATCGCCTGCGGAGCCGCGCAATGGCCGCTGGTGGCGATCGGTGCGGGAATTTCGGTGGTAATGCTCACCGTGTTGCGGATCATCGAGCGGCGCTGGTTGCCCGACGAGGACTATACCCCGTGAGCAAGCGGGATCCCCTTGCCGAATACAACCGCAAGCGGGATTTCGGGAAAACCGCCGAACCTTCGGGCAAGCGTGCCAGCAGCAAGGGCGGCAACCGCTTCATCGTCCAGAAACACGCCGCGACCCGGCTCCACTGGGACTTCCGGCTCGAGGCCGACGGCGTACTCAAGTCGTGGGCTGTGACCAAGGGCCCCTCGCCCGACCCCGAGGTCAAGCGCCTCGCGGTGCGGACCGAGGACCACCCGCTGTCCTACGCCGAGTTCGAAGGCACGATCCCCAAGGGCGAATACGGCGGCGGCACGGTGATGCTGTGGGACAAGGGCACCTGGGCCCCGGTCGAGGGCAAGAGCTGGAAGGACATCGAGAACGGGCACCTCCACTTCACGCTCGACGGCGAGCGGATGAAGGGCGAGTGGCTCCTGGTGCGGATGAAGCCGCGCAAGGGCGAGAAGCGCGAGAACTGGCTGCTGCGCAAACTTGCCGACGAACACGCTGAACCGGGCGATACACTGGTCGAACACGCACTGAACAGTGTTCTGACGGGGCGCTCGATGGCCGAAATCGCCGCCGACAAGGGCGGGGAGCACTCGCTCGCGGGCAAAAAGGGCCAGGATTTCGCCACGGAAATGGCGAAAGCGGGCGCGCACAACGCGAAAAAGGCGAAGCCGGCGCGGAAAAAGGCGTCGGGCAAGCCGCCCAAATTCCGAAAACCGCAATTGGCGACGCTGGTCGATACGGTGCCGACCGGCAATCGCTGGATGCACGAGATCAAGTTCGACGGCTATCGCGCGCTGGTCGCCGCAGCGGGCGGCGACGTGCACGTCTACACCCGCAGCGGCAAGGACTGGACCGACAAGTTCGCCCCGCTGGCCGAAGCCTTTGCCGCGCTCGATCTGCCACCGTGCCTGATCGACGGCGAGATCGTCGCCTACGGCAAAGGCGGCAACCCCGATTTCTCCGCGCTCCAGCAGGTGCTCAAGCGCGGCCACGGATCGCAGAAAGCCAGCGACAAGCTCGCCTTCCATGCCTTCGACCTGATCGAGGTCGAAGGGGAGAGCCTCGCCAAGCTGCCCAATATCGAGCGCAAGGAACGGCTCGATGCGCTACTGAGCGATGCGAAGCCGCCGATCCACATCGCCGACCACGTGATCGGCGCGGGCGAGAAGCTCTACCGCGCGATGTGCGATGCGGGGCAGGAAGGAATCATCTCGAAGACGGTCGACGGCCCCTATCGCGGCAGCCGCACCAAGAGCTGGGTCAAGGTCAAGTGCACGCTGCGGCAGGAATTCGTGGTGATCGGGTGGAAGAAATCGAGCGCCAAGGGGCGGCCGTTCGCTTCGTTGCTGCTCGCGCAGCACGAAGGCGATGCGCTGGTCTACAAGGGCAACGTCGGTACCGGTTTCACGCAGGACACGATGGTCGACCTCGCCGAGAAGATGGCGCGGCTGGAGCGCAAGACACCGCCCGCCGAAGTCGACAAGGCATCGTCGCGCGGGGTCACATGGCTGACCCCGAAACTCGTCGCCGAGATCGCCTTCGCCGAATTCACCGCGGACGGCAACGTGCGCCACGGCAGCTTCCTCGGCCTGCGCGGCGACAAGGAGGCGAGCGACGTGACCCCGGAAACCCCCGCCACCACCCCGGGCACGGACGCCGACGAAGTGGAAATTTCCAGCCGCGACCGGGTGATCTTCCCCGAAAGCGGCCAGACCAAGGGCGAGCTCGCCGACTACTACGAAAGCGTCGCCCCGCTGATGCTGCCGTTCGCCGCGCAGCGCCCGATCAGCCTGGTGCGCTGTCCGCAGGGGCGGGCGAAGAAGTGCTTCTTCCAGAAGCACGACAGCGGATCGTTCGGCCCGCACGTCCACCATGTCCCGATCCGCGAGAAGGATGGCGGGACCGAGGATTACCTCTATGTCGAGGATTCCGCCGGGCTGCTCGCCTGTGTGCAGATGGGCACGATCGAGTTTCACGGCTGGGCCGCTCGCAGCACGGATGTCGAGCAGCCCGACCGGATGATCTTCGACCTCGACCCCGACGAAGGCCTCGACTTCGAGGACGTGAAACAGGCGGCGAACGACATCCGCAAGAAGCTTGCCGACATTGGCCTCGCCAGCTTCGCGATGCTTTCGGGCGGCAAAGGCGTCCATGTCGTGGTGCCGCTGACGCCGGAGCACTCGTGGGAGGAGCACAAGGATTTCGCCAAGCGCTTCGCCGAAGCGCTGAGCATGGCCGAGCCCGAGCGTTTCGTCGCGACGATGAGCAAGGCCAAGCGCAAAGGAAAGATCTTCATCGACTGGCTGCGCAACCAGCGCGGCAGCACCGCGGTGGTGCCCTATTCGGCCCGCGCCCGCGAAGGCGCGCCGGTGGCGATCCCGATCGCCTGGGGCGAGCTGAAGGGCTTCGACGACGCGCATCCGTTCTCTATTTCGGACGCGAAGAAGCTCCACACGCGCGCGAAATCGAAGGCGCTGGCGGGATGGGGCTTCGCCGAACAGCGCTTGCCCGATCTCTGAGCGCCGCATAGACCCTTCGCCGTGATCGACCGCAAACTCGCCGCCTGGCAGCGCGCCGGGCTGATCGACGCGCAGACGGCCGCGGCGATCCGCACGTGGGAGGACGCCAACGCGCGCCCCTTCGCGCTGTGGGCGGTGATCGGCATCGGCGCGCTGGCGGTCGGGCTCGGCGTGATCTCGGTCGTCGCCGCCAACTGGCAGGACATTCCGGGTTTGGCGCGGCTCGCGGTACATTTCGCGCTGATGGGCGGGCTCGCGGCGGCGCTGTGGCTGCGCGGAGAGGGCTTGCTGGCGAAGAACCCGTGGACGCACGAAGCCCTGCTGTTCGTGCTCGCGGTGCTCGGCCTCGGCTTCATGGGACACCTGGGCCAGGTGTACCAGACCAGCTCTCCGCTGTGGCAGCCGATGGCGCTGTGGCTGGCGCTGTTCGGTCCGCTGATAATGCTGCGCGGCGCGAGCTGGATGACCGCACTGCTGTTCACCGGCGTGCTGATCTTCACCTGCTGGGACTTCGCCAACCCCACCCGCCCGCTGTTCGGCTTCGAGGCGGAGCAACGCTCGGGCTTCCTCATGGGGCTCGCCACTGCGCTGCCCGTGCTGCTCGTCCCGCTCGGTTCGTGGCGGCTGGAACGCAGCGCGCGGCCCGCGTTCTGGCGACGGCTGGAGCAGCTCGGGTTCCTGTACGTGCTGATCTGCGCCTCTCTGATGGCGGTCGCGAGCGGGTTCGGCGACTTCGACCGAGAGGGAGACGGGTTCTTCGCCATCGGCACGCAGGCCACGCAGGCGGGGGTCGGTATGCTCGCCGCGGTGCTGACGCTCGCCGCGCGGCGCGGCCCGTCCGAAACCGGCACCGCCGCCACACTCGCCGCCGCCGCGCTTTCGCTGCTGCTCGCCCATGCGGTCGACGGCAGCGGGCTGGGCGCGGCGCTGCTGTTCCTGGCGCTGTGGGTCGCGATCGGGGTCGCCGCGTTCCACGGCGGCTGGCGCGACGTGTTCCAGCTTGCGGTCGGCGCGGTGGCGCTGCGGCTCGTGATCCTTAGCTTCGAACTTGCCAGCGACCTGCTCACCAGCGGCTTCGGGCTGATCCTCGCGGGCCTGCTGATCCTTGCTGTCGCATGGATTGCGGTGCGCGTTTCGAGCCATCTCGCCCCGGCGAAGGAGCCTGCGGCATGAACGCCCGCCTGGCGCTCGCCGCGGCGCTCGCGCTGCCGCTCGTCGGCCTCGCCGCAAGCTGGGCGAGCACGCATGTGGCGGCGCAACGCGGCACCGTGTGGGAAGTGCCGATCGCGGGCTACGATCCGCGCGACCTGCTGCGCGGGCACTACGTGATCTACACCTATCAGTGGCCCGGCCTCGAAGGCCGCCGCACCAACCTCGCGCTCGAACAGACCCTGTGCATCGAAGGCGAGGCGCCCCGCATCGCGCGCGTTCGTCGCCCCGCCGCCGGTGCCCCGTGCGACAACCCTGTGCGCGCCATTGGCGGCTGGAACGATCCGGCGGGCGGTCTGGCCAGCGGTCGGCTCTACGTCCCGCAGGACCGCGCGGCGCAGCTCGAACGTCGCCTCGCCGATCCCGACCTGCAGGGCATGGTCACCATCCGCGTTCGCGACGACGGCCACATCACCCCGCTCGATATCGATTTCAGGCCGCGCCGCGGCGCTCCGGCGACGGAATCCTCTCCGCCACCGCCAATCATCATCGAAACGCCCTAGAGCGGGTTCCCGTCGCGGTCGCGGTAGATGTCGCGGCGGCCGACGTGGTTGGCGGGGCCGACGAGGCCCTCTTCCTCCATCTTCTCGATCCACTTGGCGGCGGTGTTGTAGCCGACGCCCATCTGGCGCTGGAGCCAGCTTCCGCTCGCCTTCTGGTTCTCGAACACGATCTGGCACGCCTGGCGGTACTTGCGCTCTTCCGGATTGTCGCTCGCGGTCAGCTCGTCGTCGAAGCTGAAGCCGCCGTCCTCGGGCTCCTCGGTCACCGCGTCGACGTATTCGGGCTTGCCCTGTCCGCGCCAGTGGTCGGCCACCGCTTCGACCTCCTCGTCGCTCACGAACGGGCCGTGGACGCGCACCATGGCGCCGCTCGACGGCTTGTAGAGCATGTCGCCCTTGCCCAGCAGTTGCTCGGCACCCTGTTCGCCCAGGATCGTGCGGCTGTCGATCCGGCTGGTGACGTGGAAGCTGATCCGTGTCGGCAGGTTGGCCTTGATCACGCCGGTGATGACGTCGACCGAGGGGCGCTGGGTCGCCATGATCAGGTGGATGCCCGCCGCGCGGCTCTTCTGCGAAAGGCGCTGGA
>CAMPGP010000064.1 GCA_946885545.1 uncultured Altererythrobacter sp. | reverse complement strand
CACGCGAAGCCCATGGCACGCCAGCCAAAATGGCATGGCCCCTTCGTCTAGCGGTTAGGACGCGGCCCTCTCACGGCTGAAACACGGGTTCGATTCCCGTAGGGGTCACCACCTCCACCGACCATGTCCGGCAGGCGACAGCGCAAAATCGCGACTGGCGGGGGCCTGACGCGATGGCTAAGGCCGCGCGGCAATGGAGTCGGATCGCACTTATCCCGTCGCTGCCCTGATGCTCGGCGTCGTCACCGCGGTCGCGATGGTGATCGCGGGCATTCAGCTCTGGCTGGCGGCTGCCGTACTCCTGGTGTGGGCAGGCTCGTTGTGGCTGGCGGTCGCTTCGCCGCCCTCGCCGATCGAGCAGGCCGCCAACGGGTCGTTCAATCGAGACGACATGAGCGACCTGATCGAGCACGCCGGAACGCCACTGCTGGTGACGGAAAGCCGCCGCATCTCGCTCGCCAACAAGGCTGCCCGGAATTTGCTGGGCGCGCACATCCTCGGCCAGGATCTGCGGGTCGCGTTTCGCCACCCCGAAGCGGTCGCGTTGCTCGAACGCGGAGCGAGCGGCCGGGCGACCGTCCAGGGGCTGGTCCGCCGGCGCGACATCTGGATCCTCAACTACCAGCGCCTCGCCGACGATCTGGGAGTGATCGAGCTACTCAACCAGACCGCCGAAGCCGACATAAGCCGCGCGCACACCGATTTCGTGGCGAACGCCAGTCACGAGCTTCGCACGCCGCTCTCGTCCATCATCGGCTATGTCGAGACCCTGCGCGAGGACAACGGCAAGGCCGCGCCCGAAATGCGCGACAAGTTTCTCGATACCGTGTTGAGCGAGGCGAAGCGTCTCCAGAACCTCGTCAACGATCTCATGTCGCTGTCGCGCGTGGAGGCCGAGAAGCACGACCTTCCTCAGGAGCAGCTTTCCTTCAGCGACCTGGTCGGCACGGCCACGCGCGACGCGGCGGGACCCGACCGCCAGGACCGGATCGAGCTGGATTGTGCTCCGGGCATAGCGATCCAGGGCGATGCGCGTCAGGTCGAACAACTGATCCGCAATCTCGTAGACAATGCGCTGAAGTACGGAGACCCTGTCGAGAAGGTGAGCGTTTCGCTCGAAACCCTGCCGGGGGGCGAGGCCGAGCTGACGGTGACCGACCGCGGCGAAGGGATCGCGCCCGAGCATCTGCCCCATCTCACGCGCCGTTTCTATCGGACCGATCCGGGCCGTAGCCGCGCTTCGGGTGGCACCGGGCTGGGCCTGGCCATCGTCAAGCACATTGTGGAACGGCACCGCGGCCGCCTCGACATCGCGAGCAAGCTCGGCCAGGGCACGAGTGTCACCGTACGCATCCCGACCGTGGCCGAGCCTGCCGAGGAGGCGTCATGAAACTGTCACAAAACTTCAACATTGCGCACATCGCAGGCCGATTGGCCGCAATCGCAGCCCCGTTCGAAGCCCCGGCGACCTAGGTCACAATCGACGTGTCTCTCACGATCCTCTTCCTTCTGGCCCTGGGTCTGGGCCTTGCCGGATGGCTGGCCGCCCGCGCGCGCGCCTGGAGTTTCCGGCGCTCGGTCGGTGCCGGCGGGCTGGCTGCGCTGCCCAGCTACCACGGCTGGTACGTCGCCTTGTGGATCGTCGTTCCCATGGTGATCTTCATCGCCGCTTGGAGCGTGATCGCACCGCAGCTCGTCAGCCAACACGTGCTCGCATCGCCCGCTGCGGCGGACCTCCCTGCATTCGGTTTCAAGCGCGAATCGCTGCTGGCGGAAGCCCGCGCGGTCGCAACCGGGGCGGCGCCGGCCGTCTTTAACCTGGAGGCCCGCGCATTGATCGAGCCCTATCGCGAGGCGATCGGGCGTTATCAGGCGATCGGCATCGCGGTGGCGCTCGTGCTCGGCTTCCTCGGAGGGGTCTGGTCGTTCCTGCGCATCAAGCCCGACTTCACGGCACGCACCCGTGTCGAGCGCGCGGTAATGGCGGTGCTGCTACTCGCGTCGCTCGTCGCGATCCTCACCACGCTCGGCATCTTCGTGAGCCTCGTGTTCGAGACCATCCGCTTCTTCGGCATGGTCAACCCGATGGATTTCCTCTTCGGGTTGCACTGGGGCCCCGACCCGATGTCGGGCGCGGACAATGTCGATTCGAGCCGCTACGGCGCAATTCCGCTGTTCTGGGGCACGATCTTCATCGGCGCCATCATCGCCATGATCGTCGCCATCCCGCTCGGCCTGATGAGCGCGATCTACCTGACGCAATATGCCGCGCCGCGCGTGCGCGCCTGGGTCAAGCCGGCGCTCGAGATCCTCGCGGGCGTGCCGACGGTCGTCTATGGCTATTTCGCGGCGCTGACGGTGGCGCCGGCCATCCGCGACCTCGCGCTGGCCGCGGGGATGTCGAACCCGTCGAGCGAGAGCGCGCTTGCCGCGGGCATCGTGATGGGGGTGATGATCATCCCGTTCGTCTCCTCGATGGCCGACGATTCGATCGCGGCCGTGCCGCAGGCGATGCGCGATGGAAGCCTTGCGATGGGCGCCACCACTTCCGAAACGATCCGCCGCGTACTCGTGCCCGCCGCCCTGCCCGGCATCGTGGCAGGGATCATGCTCGCGATCAGCCGCGCGATCGGCGAGACCATGATCGTCGTCATGGCAGCTTCGACCGCGGCCAACCTGAGCGCAAACCCTCTCGAAGCCATGACGACCGTGACGGTCCAGATCGTCGCCATGCTTACCGGCGAAGGCAGCTTCGACAATCCGGCGACCCTCAGCGCCTTCGCGCTCGGCTTCGTACTGTTTCTGGTCACGCTCGGACTCAATTTCATCGCGCTGCGCGTCGTGAAGAGGTTCCGCGAAGCCTATGAGTGACCGGATTCCCCCCACCCGCACCGAAGCGTTCGAGGCACGTCTGCGCAAGCGTTACGCGGCCGAGCGCCGGTTCCGCATGGCCGGCATCTTCGCGATCCTGTTCTCGGTCGTCGTGCTCGCCTTCCTGCTGGTCACGATGTCGATCAACGGCATCGGCGGGTTCCAGCGGGCGGAAGTGGCCGTCTCGATCGATTTCACCGAGGCCGGCATGGCGGGCGATCCCACGGTCTTGGCCCAGCGCGGGGGCCTGCAGAATCTCGAAGCCCAGGGGCTCCCTTCGGTGGTCGAATTCTTCGCCGGCGAGCAGACCGGCACGGACGGCGCGCGGATCCTGGGCAGCGGTGCCTGGCGCGAAGTGGGCGAAGCGATCATCGACGATCCCTCGCTCCTGCGCCGTAGCGAGACCTTCGATCTGCCCGCCAGCCCCGCCCTCGCCGCGGCGCTGAACGGCGAGGGTCCCGAGGAGACGCGCACTCTTGCCGCGCGCCTCGCCGACGACGGCAAGCTCGCCACCGGGTTCGACAGCGGCTTCCTGACCCGAGCCGACGCGACCGATCCGCAGACCGTCGGCATCTGGGGCGCGCTGAAGGGCTCGATCCTGACGATGATCGTCACGCTGGTCCTCGCCTTCCCCATCGGCGTGCTCGCCGCGCTCTACCTGGAGGAGTATGCGCCGAAGAACCGCTGGACCGACCTGATCGAGGTGTCGATCAACAACCTCGCGGCCGTGCCCTCGATTATCTTCGGCCTGCTCGGTCTGGCGGTGTTCCTGTGGATCTTCCCGAGCATGCGTTCCGCACCGCTCATCGGGGGCATGACGCTGGCGCTGATGACGATGCCGGTAATCGTGATCTCCGGCCGCAACGCGATTAAGGCGGTACCGCCCTCGATCCGCGACGGCGCGCTGGCGATCGGCGCATCGCCGGTACAGGTCGTGTTCCACCACGTCCTCCCGCTCGCCCTGCCCGGCATTCTCACCGGCACGATCATCGGCATGGCGCGCGCTTTGGGCGAGACCGCGCCGCTACTGATGATCGGCATGCGCGCTTTCGTCGCGACCCCGCCCGACGGCTTCACTTCGCCCGCGACTGTCCTTCCCGTCCAGATCTTCCTATGGTCGGACGAGATCGACCGCGGTTTCGTCGAGCGCACCTCGGCCGCGATCATCGTGCTTCTGCTGTTCCTCCTGGTGATGAACGGCCTCGCCATCTACCTGCGCAACAAGTTCGAGAAAAAGTGGTGACCGTAGTCCATCCCAATCTGGAAGACACCGAAGCCAAGATGAGCGCGCGGGACGTTTCCGTGTTCTACGGCGACAAGATGGCGATCGACAACGTCTCGATCGACATCCCGAGCAAGTACGTGACCGCGTTCATCGGCCCGTCGGGCTGCGGCAAGTCGACCTTCCTGCGCACGCTCAACCGCATGAACGACACGATCCCCTCGGCGCGGGTCGAGGGCGAGATCACGCTCGACGGGGACGATATCTATCGTTCGAAGATGGACGTGGTGCAGCTTCGTGCCCGCGTCGGGATGGTGTTCCAGAAGCCGAATCCGTTCCCCAAGTCGATCTACGAGAACGTCGCCTACGGCCCTCGCATCCATGGCCTCGCCGAAGGCAAGCAGGAACTCGACGCGATCGTCGAGACCTCGCTCCAGCGCGCGGGCCTGTGGAACGAGGTCAAGGACCGGCTCGAGGACAGCGGCACCGCGCTGTCGGGCGGCCAGCAGCAGCGACTGTGCATCGCGCGCGCGATCGCGGTCGATCCCGAGGTCATCCTGATGGACGAGCCCTGCTCCGCGCTGGACCCTATCGCCACCGCCAAGATCGAGGAGCTCATCGACGAATTGAACGGCCGCTATGCGATCGTCATCGTCACCCACTCGATGCAACAGGCCGCACGCGTCAGCCAGCGGACCGCCTTCTTCCACCTCGGAAAGATGGTGGAATATGGTCGCACTTCTGACATATTCACCAATCCGCTCGAGGAGCGGACCAAGGATTACATTACGGGCAGGTACGGCTGATGACCGAGCATACAGTCAAGGCATTCGACGAGGACATCACGCGCCTGCGCGGGCTGATCGCCGAAATGGGCGGCCTGGCCGAAGTCGCGGTGCAGAACGCGATGGATGCGCTCGTCCGCGGCGACGACGCGCTCGCCAAGCAGGTCATCAAGGGCGACAAGAAGATCGACGCGCTCGAATCCGAGATCGACAAGCTCGCAGTGCGCGTGATCGCCCTGCGCGCCCCGATGGCCGACGATCTGCGCGAAGTGATCGCGGCACTGAAGATCGCCGGCGTGGTCGAGCGGATCGGCGACTATTCCAAGGCCATTGCCAAGGCGAGCCGCGAGATCGCCGACCGGAAGCGCTTCGAACCGCTCACGCTGCTGCCCGCGATGGGCGAGCTGGCGGCGGAAATGGTCCACGACGTGCTGACCGCCTACGGCGCGCGCGACCCGGCGCTGGCGCGCGAGGTGATCGCCGCCGACCAGAAGGTCGACAATTTCTACAACTCGATCTTCCGCAACCTCGTCAGCCACATGGTCGAGAATCCTTCGACCATTTCGACGGCTGCGCAGCTGCTCTTCGTGGCGCGCAATATTGAGCGGATCGGCGACCATGCGACCAACGTGGCCGAAATGGTCCACTTCGCCGCCACCGGCACCTACCCGGCGGACGACGATTCATGACAACCATGTCGTCAAAGTGAAATAATCGCGGTGTCTTGAAATCGTCATGGCAACCGCAACGCTTCTCCTCGTCGAGGACGACCCCGCACTCTCCGAACTTCTGGAGTACCGCTTCACCAATGAAGGCTACCGCGTGCGCGCAACCGCCGACGGCGACGAGGCACTGGTCCTCGCGGCCGAGGAAGTCCCCGACCTCGTCATCCTCGACTGGATGATCGAAGGCACCAGCGGGATCGAAGTCTGCCGCCGCCTGCGCCGCGACAAGGCCACCTCGCACGTGCCGATCATCATGCTCACAGCGCGCGAGGCGGAGGACGATCGCATCCGCGGGCTCGAGACCGGCGCGGACGACTACGTAACCAAGCCGTTCTCACCACGCGAATTGCTCGCGCGGGTATCCGCGGTGCTCCGGCGCATCCGCCCCGCCCTCGCGGGAGAGACGCTCGAGGTCGGCGACATCAAGCTCGATCCGGTCGCGCACAAGGTTTCTCGCCGCGGGCAGGCCCTGCAGATGGGCCCGACCGAGTACCGGCTGCTCAAGTTCTTTATGGAAAGCCCGGGCCGGGTGTTCAGCCGCAACCAGTTGCTCGATGGCGTCTGGGGCACGGGCAGCGACATCGAATTGCGCACGGTCGACGTCCACATCCGCCGCCTGCGCAAGGCGATCGAGATGCAGCACGCTGCCGATCCCATCCGCACCGTACGCTCCGCAGGCTACGCCTTCGAGGCGGTCTGACCTAGCGGCACACGCCCATGTAGCGACCCGACTGGTCGAAGTGGAAATGGTCTGCGTGCGCCTCGTTGTAGTCCGGCGAGAGCACGGTAGCGAACATGTCGCACGCACCGTCGCGCACCGAGCGAAGAAACGCGGCCTCGTCGCTCTCGCCCTGCCAGTCGCGCAGTACCGCGATCCTGCGACCGTCCTCCAGTACGAAGGCGGAGATGTCGAGGGCATTGCCCGTGGCATGTTCGCTCCAGCGCCCGTCCGACCGGCCGTAGAGGCGTCGGCAGCTGTAGGCTCCGAAATGCTCGACCGTAGCGACCGCGCTGCCGAGCCGAGCCTCAGCCTCGGGCTGGACCACATCGCGCAGCCACAGCTCCATTCCGACCCCGACGGAGCACGTCGTGGGTGGCACCCTCGGCGCAAGCGGCAGGTCCGACAGCACGGTGCGGTCCGGTCTCAGGCATGCGCCTTCGCCTGCCGGATCCAGTGCCCGGAACGCGACGCCGCTGCGTTCGAGGACGGCACGGCACTCGGCCGGGTCGTCCTTGAGTGACTGCAGCTTGGCGGCCGTCGCCCAGCCCGGCGGATCGTTGAGATCGAGCGGCGCCCAGGGATCGTGCTGCGGATGGTCGGCGAGCCAGCCCCGCGCGGCGAGCGCAATGCCTGCGATCACGAACAGGGCGATCGCCCAGCGGTCGAAGCGGCCGATACGGATCATGACCGTGTCGCGAGATCCGCGAGAATGCCCATGGCGATCACTACGAACACGAGGCCGACGGCGATGTCGACCCTGCGGCGCGTCTCGGGCCGCGTCATCGCTGCCGCCAGCCTGCTGCCGGCGGCGATGTAGATCGCACCGATGGCGAGATCGATCACCATCGCGACCAGCGCCAGTATCACGAGCTGGGTTGGCACCGGTGCGCGCGCATCGACGAAGGGCGGCAGAAGTGCCACGATGTAGATCAGCGACTTGGGATTGCCGAGTGCGATCAGCGCACCGTCGCGGAACGCATGGCGCGACAGGCTCGCCGGACGAGGTCCTTCATGGGCTGACTCGCGGCGCGCCCGGCGGATCGACTGCACGCCCAGCCACCCCAGATAGAGCGCGCCGCCGATGGCCAGCATCCGGAAAGCCACCGGAAACGTCGCCGCCAGCGTGCCCAATCCGAGTCCGGCGAGGACCCACCAGGCGATGTAGCCCAACTGCATCCCCATCAACGCCACCGCACCGGCCCGCCATCCGCTACGAATCGCCTGCCCCATCACGAACAGCATCGAGACGCCGGGCACGAGGCTGGTCGCGCCGGTCATGAGTGCGAAGGCGGCAAGGCGTTCCGGATCGATCACGCCCCGCCGCTAGTGGAAGTCGCGCGATTTTGGAATGATCCTCACCTCGCGCGGGTGGCCCCCGGAATTGGGCCCGTGAAACCCGCACTCGCGATTGTTCGCCGGCGGTTCCTGCCATGGCTCCACCGGCCGGTACGAATCTTCAGCTCCGTCCCGCAAGTCGTTGCGGGGGTTCATCTTTCCGCTCGGCAAGGGACTGTTGCAGTGATCCGCTCGGGCGATGGGCGCCTGAAGCATGTCGTCGGACAGACGATAGAGCTGGTGGCTCGCGTCGGTCATGTGCTGCGCGATGACATGGATCACCTCGTCGTCGTATTCGACCCGGCCCCGCACTTCCATCAGGCGCGCGCCCATCACCACCTTGCGCTGCTTCTCCTTGAGGTCGGGCCATACGACGAGGTTCACCACGCCCGTCTCGTCCTCAAGGGTGATGAAGCAGACCCCCTTCGCGGAGCCGGGACGCTGACGGATCAGCACCACCCCCGCCACCTGCACCACCGAGCGGAACTTGCGCTCGCGCAGGTCGCAGGCGCGCACGAAGCCTCGCTCGGCGAGGTCGGGGCGCAGGAAAGCCATCGGATGCGCCTTCAGGCTGAGGCGCGTGGTCTGGTAGTCAGCGACCACTTCCTCGCTGAGCGGCATTCCGGGCAGGTGCGTGAACGCCTTCTCCACCCCCTCGTCACGCGTCTCGGCGAAGCGGAACAGCGGCAGGTCCGGCCCGGCGACAAGGCTGCGCGCATCCCACAGCGCCTGGCGCCGCGACAATCCCAGCGAGCCGAAGCCGTCTGCGCTGGCGAGCCGCTCGATATGCGCGGGCGATAGCCGGGTGCGGTCGCGCACATCGGCGACGTCGCGATAGAAGCCGTGCTCGATCCGCTCGGCCACGAGCCGCGCCGCGACGTGTTCGGGCAATCCATCGACCTGCCGCAGCCCGAGACGCAGTGCCATGCCTGCGCCGCTTTCCTGCGATACGGACGGATCTTCCTCCAGCGTGCAATCCCAGTGCGACGCATTGACGTCCACCGGCAGCACCTTGACGCCATGTTCGCGCGCATCCCGCACTATCTGTGCCGGCGCATAGAAACCCATCGGCTGTGAATTGAGCAACCCGCAGGCGAAGACCGCGGGGAAATGGCACTTGAGCCAGCTCGACACGTAGACGAGATGCGCGAAGCTGGCCGCATGGCTTTCGGGGAAGCCGTATTCCCCGAAGCCGCGGATCTGGTTGAAACAGCGCTGCGCGAAATCGCGATCGTATCCGCGATCGACCATCCGCTCGACCATCATGTCCTGCAGTTCGTCCACCATGCCCCGGCTGCGGAAGGTCGCCATGGCCTTGCGCAGCCGATTGGCTTCCTTCGAGTCGAAGCGCGCGGCGTCGAGCGCGATCTTCATCGCCTGTTCCTGGAAGATCGGCACGCCGAGCGTGCGTTCGAGGATGCTCGAGAGTTCGTCGGGTGGGCCATGCTCGGGCGCGGGGGCGGGAATAACCACCTGCTCCGCCCCGCGGCGACGCTTGAGATACGGGTGGACCATGTCGCCTTGGATCGGACCCGGCCGCACGATGGCGACCTGGATCACCAGGTCGTAGAATTCGCGCGGTCGCAACCGGGGAAGCATGTTCATCTGCGCGCGGCTCTCGACCTGGAACACCCCCAGTGAATCACCCTTGCGCAGCATCGCGTAGACATGGGGGTCCTCGCGCGGAACGCCGGCCAGCGTCATCGGCCTGCGGTAGGTCGTCTCCAGCAGGTCGAAGCATTTCCGAATGCAGGTGAGCATGCCCAGCGCGAGGACGTCGACCTTGAGGATGCCGAGTTCCTCGATGTCGTCCTTGTCCCATTCGATGAAGCTGCGATCGGGCATCGCGCCGTTGC
>CAMPGP010000063.1 GCA_946885545.1 uncultured Altererythrobacter sp. | reverse complement strand
ACTGATCGCCGGCGCGACCGGCACTGGCAAGACGGTGACGCTCCAGGGCCTCGCCAAGAGCTTCTCCGCCGAGGGCGTGCCGGTGTTCGTCGCCGACGTGAAGGGCGATCTCGCGGGCATCGCTATGCCCGGCTCGCCGACCTTCAAGAACGCCGACAAGCTGGAAGAGCGCGCGCGCGAACTGGGCATGGCGGACTATGCCTATGCGGACAATCCGGCGGTGTTCTGGGATCTTTACGGCGAACAGGGTCACCCGATCCGCACCACGATCAGCGAGATGGGCCCGCTGCTGCTCGCGCGCCTGCTCGACCTCAACGAGACGCAGGAAGGTGTGCTCCAGATCGTTTTCCGCCACGCCGACGACAACGGCATGCTGCTGCTCGACCTCGACGACCTTCAGGCGATGCTGGCGCATTGCGCGGAGAATTCGAAGGAGCTGAGCGCCAAGTACGGCAACGTCACCAAGGCCAGCGTCGGCACGATCCAGCGCCAGCTGTTGAGCTTCGAGAGCCAGGGCGCCGATCGCTTCTTCGGCGAGCCCGCGCTCGAGATCGACGATTTCCTGACTTGCGACGAGCAGGGCCGCGGGATCATCAACGTGCTCGCCGCGGACAGGCTGATGCGCAGCCCCAAGCTCTACGCCACGTTCCTGTTGTGGCTGCTCGCCGAACTGTTCGAGAGCCTGCCCGAAGTCGGCGACCCGGAGAAGCCCAAGCTCGTGTTCTTCTTCGACGAGGCGCACCTGCTGTTCGATGACGCGCCGCGCGCGCTGCAGGACAAGATCGAGCAGGTCGTGCGGCTGATCCGCTCGAAGGGCGTCGGCGTGTTCTTCGTCACCCAGAACCCGATCGACATCCCGGAAAAGGTCGCCGGCCAGCTCGGCAACCGCGTGCAGCACGCGCTGCGCGCCTTCACTCCGCGCGACCAGCGCGCGATCCGGGCGGCCGCCGAAACCTTCCGCATCAATCCAGAGCTCGACGTCGAAACCGCGATCACCGAACTCAAGGTGGGCGAGGCGCTGGTCTCCACGCTGATGGAGGACGGCGCGCCCTCGGTCGTCCAGCGCACGCTGATCAAGCCGCCGCGCAGCCGCCTCGGCCCCGTGACGGCGAAGGAGCGCGCGATAATCCAGTCGGTCAGCCCGCACGACGGCAAGTACGACACCCCGGTCGACCGCGAGAGCGCGGAGGAAGTGCTGGCGCGCAAGGCGGCCGATGCCACCGCGACGGCCGCGGAGGTCGAGGAAAAGGGGCGCGAGGAGGTCGCGAAGGAACCGCGCAAATCGACCTCGATCTGGAGCAAGGCCGTGAAGCGCGCGGTCGGCGCGGCCACCGGTTCCGGCGCGGCGATCGCGGCGAGCACGATCACGGGCCGCAAGTCGCGCGCCAATCCGATGAAGACCGCGGCTTCGTCCGGGCTCGGCTCGCTCGCCACCGACCTTGCGGGGCCGCTCGCCGGGCGCTTCGTGCGCAACCTGATCGGCGGGCTGATGCGCTAGAGTCGTTCTCAGCTTCGTTGAAACGGAGACTAGCATGGTGGAAGCAATGTTCTTTTTACAGAAAGCCGTCACCCTGAACTTGTTTCAGGGTCCATTTCTCCTCCCGAGATGCGGGTCCCGGATGCGAGATGGATGCTGAAGCAAGTTCAGCATGACGATGCTTATGAGATGAATCTCGGATCCAAGTCGAGATGAACCCGATCTAAGCCCCGCCCCGTTCGCCCTGCGCCGTGCTTCGGCAGGCTCAGCGCGACCGAATTGGCATCAAGGCAACGGCAGGCGAATTTCCGCGCGCAGCCCCCCTGCAGGGCGGTTCCGCAGCACCAGTTCGCCGCCGTGCTGCTCGGCGATTGCGCGGGCAAGCGTGAGGCCGAGGCCTGCGCCACCGGTCTCACGGTTGCGCGAGGCTTCGCCGCGGGTGAACGGCTCCATCATGTCGGCGATGCGCTCGTCGGGGATGCCCGGCCCGCCGTCGTCGACCCGCAGGACCGCATGCCCGCCTTCGCGCATCAGCGATACCTCCGCTTCCCCGGCGTAGCGGAGAGCGTTGCCGATCAGGTTGCGCAAGCCCCGGCGAAGCCAGGTGATCTGCACCGGCAGCGCGATCCGAACCGTCTCGCCGAGCGCGACCGGATCGCCCATGTCCTCGAATTCCTCGACCACCGCCGCAGTCAGAGCGGCAAGGTCGACGCGTTCGGGCGGGCCGTTGGCGCGACCGACGCGCGCGAGCGAGAGAATGTCGTCGAGCGATCGGGTGATGTCCTCGATCCCCGCCGCCATCTTGGCCCGCTCGGCTTCGTCCTCGACCGATTCGATCCGCACGCGCAACGCGGCGAGGGGCGTCTTTAGGTCGTGCCCGATCGCGCCAAGCATCACGTCCTTCTCGTCGAGCAGCGCGGCGATGCGCGCCTCCATCGCATTGTGCGCGCCGATCAACCGGCGCACGTCGTGCGGCCCCTGCGGCACGAGCTGACCTTCCGCGCTCTGGTTGCGGGCGAAGCTTTCGGTGCGCGAGGTGAGCGCGGCCAGAGGGCGCGTGATCCGCCGCAACAACAGGAAATGGAGCCCGACCAGCAGGACGTAGATCACCAGCGTCTGTAGCAGGATCGAACCGATCACGCCGCTCTGCGGCGGCGGTATGGGCACGCGCGCGATCGACCAGTCGCCGCTCTCGTTTCGCCGGAGCGCCGCGACGAGCACGCGCCGCTCGGCCTCGCCGCCGCGCGTCAGCCGTGCATGCAGTCGCGGGCGGCCGAGGATGTAGGGGTCGTGCGCCATGGGCCGCTCGACCACCACCAGCTCGGCCACCGGCAGCCCCTGGTCCTCGATCACCGCGCGCAGCGCCTCGGCGCGCTCCGGCGCAACCGCGTCACCGGGCTGCGGCGCGAATCCGGCCGCCCGCTCGATCCGCAATGGCCGGGTGAAGCGGTCGATCATGTGCTTGTAGGCCTCGGACTTGCGCCATTCGCCCGGCGCCTCGCCACGCGGTTCGCCGCGCACCACGAGCGCGAAGGCCGCTGCGTTGAGAACCGCCGCCTCCCGCCGGCTTTCGGCCGCCTGCCACAGCAATGCGGCAGAGATCGCCTGCGCGACCAGCAGCACGGCGGCGACCGCCAGCAGCATCTGGCCGAGCATGCTTCGGGGCCACAGCCGCACCGGTCAGCCCCGGTCCTGCGCCACGCGGCGCACTTCGGCGGCAAGGCGATAGCCGCCGCCGCGAACGGTGAGGATAAGCTGAGGGTTGCGGCTGTCCTGCTCGATCTTGCGGCGCAGGCGGCTGACCTGGTTGTCGACCGCACGGTCGAACAGGTGCGCCTCGCGACCCTGGACCATGTCGAGCAGCTGGTCGCGATCGAGCACCTTACGCGGATGGTCGAGGAAGGCGCGCAGGAGACGGAACTCGGCGGTGGAGATCGGCACGACCGCGCTCTCCGGGTCGGTCAGCTTGCGCTTGAGCGGGTCGAGCCGCCAGCCTTCGAATTCGTAATGCGCATCGCCTTCTGCCGGTGCGGGAGCGCGCCCGGCGCGGCGCAGGACCGACCGGATGCGCGCGACCAGCTCGCGCGGCTCGAACGGTTTGACCACATAGTCGTCGGCGCCGATCTCGAGCCCGACGATGCGGTCGGTCGCTTCGCCCCGCGCGGTCAGGAAAATCACCGGAATTTCGCGCGATTCCACGAGGTGGCGGCACAGCGACAGCCCGTCCTCGCCCGGCATCATCACGTCGAGCAGGACCAGGTCGGACACGTCGTCGGACAGGGCATCGCGCGCAGCCGCGGCGCTCGCGGCCTGCCGCACGACGAACCCCTGGCGAGCGAGGTAGTCCGCCAGGGGTTCGCGCAAGGTGACTTCGTCGTCGACCAGCAGCAGTCGGGTGGGCGCGGTATCGTCCATCGTTTCTCTGCCCACGCCTAGACCCGCGGCCCGCCGCCGATCAAGCGCGGTGGGCGTCAGCCGGTCTGACGCGCAGCGCGGCGTTCCTGCATGCGTTCGCGCATCGCGGCACGCGCCGCCTGGCGTTCGGTAGCGGAGATCGCGCCGTCGCTGTCGGTATCGACGGTCGCGAAATGGCTTTCGACCGCGGCGTCGAATTCGGCGCGGGTGATCGAGCGGTCGCCATCGGCATCCGCCCTGCGCATCATTCCCATGCCCATCATCATCCGCCCGCGGCCGCCGCGGCCCATCTTGTTTCCGCCACGCTTGCCGCGCGCCTCGCGGGCCTCGCCGCGGGCTTCGCGGGCAGCCGTCATCTCGGCCTGCGACACGCCGCCGCTGCCGTCGGCGTCGAGCGCGGCGAAGCGTTCGGCGCCCCGTTCCTGCATGCGTTCGGCGCGTTCGGGGCGGCGTTCAGCCCTGCGTTCGGCGCGCGCATCCATTTCTGTCTGCGTGATCTCGCCGTCGCCGTCCGCGTCGAGGCGGGCGAAGCGCGCACCCTTGCGCGCCTCGCGATCGGCGGCATCGATTACGCCATCGGAATTGGCGTCGAGCCGCGCGAACATCGTGCCCGCGTGCGCCGACATTTCGGCGCGTGTCACGCTGCCGTCGGCGTCGGCATCGGGTCCGTGACGCCCGCCCTGGTGCTGCGCGAGCGCGATCGTACCGGCGCCGAGCGCGAGCGCTGCGGCGGTGAGGGAGAGGACCTTGTTCTTCATGGCGAATGCTCCAGCGAAAAGGGGTGGAGAAAAGGGGTTTGAGCTGCAGGGCCGCCCGGAAGGGGGGAGGTCGATAAGGCGACACCCACAGCTCACGATCGCTGTTCTAGAGTGCCATTGTCGCACGATTATCCCGAAACGCGCGAGTTTTGTCGCAGCTTGTCGCAGTGCGCACGGTGTCCCGGTGCAATCAGCGGGGTCGGTGCTCGGTCCCTTCGCCGGCGGTGATGAAGATCGCGGTCGCCCGGTCCTCGACGTCGGCGATGTGCCACACGCCGGGCGGGTTGATCGCGTACTCGCCCGCGCCCAGCATGGTCCGCTCGACGCGCCCGTCGGGAAATTCCTGCGTCAGCAGCATCTCGCCCGCAGTGCAGATCACCACTTCGGCGCCGTGCGGGTGCATTTCCCAGCTCGGCCAGCCTTCGGTGAAGGTGTGCTCGCTGACCAGCCGCCCCTCGCGCCCGTCGTCGGCATGGCGCGCGCCGTAGGCCTCGTACCACGCCATCCCGTCGAACGGTGGCTGCGGGACCGCGCTGGCGCCGAGCCCGAGATGGATGAACGAATCCGCCAGCTTGCGCGCGCTCGCCATCAGTCCTTCGCCATGCAGAAGGCGTTCAATTTGTTGCCGTCGCGGTCGCGGAAATAGGCGGCGTAGAACGTGTTGCCCTGCGCGTCGGGTTCGCCGCGCGGGCCGGGCGCGCCCTCGTCGCTGCCGCCGTTGGCGAGCGCGATCTCGTAGAGCCGCTGCACCTGTTCGCGATCCTTCGCCTCGAGCGCGACCATCGTGCCGTTGCCCACGCTCGCGGTGTTGCCGTCGAACGGCTTGGTCAGCGCCACGCCCGCTCCGCCGCCCCACTGGCCCCAGGCGATGAAGGTATCGAAATCCATCATCCGCCCGACGCCCATTTCCTTGGCGAGCGCATCGTAGAACGGGGCGTTGCCCGGCAGGTCGTTGGTCCCCAACGTAACGTAACCGATCATCGCATCTCTCCTCGCAAACGACTCGCGACCGAGCGGAACATTATAGGAACATAAGCCTACAGGAAAGCGAAATCCTAGAGCGGCTTGCACGCCTCCTCGAGCCAGGCGAGCGCCTCGCCATCGAGCTGCGGTGCGAGCAACTTGCGGGTCTTCGCATGGTAATCGTTCCACCAGGCGATCTCGTCCTCGGTCAGCAGCGAACGATCGACCAGCGCGGCGTCGATCGGGACGAAGGTCAGCGGCTCGAACCCGAGCCAGTCGCCCTCACCGCCCGCGATTTCGCGCTTCACGGTGAGCACGAGGTTCTCGATCCGGATGCCGTATTCGCCGCCCTTGTAGTAGCCGGGCTCGTTCGAGAGGATCATGCCCTCGAACAGTTCCTGGTTGGTGCCGGCCTGCCCGCCGCTCGCCTTCGCGATCCGCTGCGGGCCTTCGTGCACGCCGAGATAGCTGCCCACGCCGTGGCCGGTGCCGTGGCCGTAATCGACCCCCGCCTGCCACAGGAACTGGCGCGCGAAGGCATCGAGCTGGCTGCCGTTGGTACCTTGCGGGAAGGTCGCGCGGTCGATCGCGATATGGCCCTTGAGCACGCGGGTGAAGCGGTCCTTCTGCTCGGCCGAGGACTCACCCGGCCCGATCCACACGGTCCGGGTGATGTCGGTCGTCCCGTCGAGGTACTGGCCGCCCGAATCGCACAGGAAGATGCTGCCCGGCTGAATCGGCAGGTTCGATTCCTCGTCGACCCGGTAGTGCGGGATCGCCGCATGCGGCCCGGCAGCCGAAATGGTATCGAAGCTGTTGTCCTTCAGCACGCCGGTGGCCTTGCGGAACTCCTGCAGCTTGGCAGCCGCCGAAAGCTCGGTTTCGCCGCCCTTCGGCGCCGCAACCGAGAGCCAGTGGAGGAAGCGTGTCACCGCCGCCCCGTCGCGCTTCTGCGCGCTGCGGTGGCCCTGCTGCTCGACCGGGTTCTTGATCGCCTTGGGCAGGATCACCGGATCGCGCTCGGCGACCGGCTTGGCGCCGGCATCCTCGAGCAGGCGGAAGATCGCCGCCACGCCGTAGTCGGGATCGACCGACACGGTCTTGCCCTTCATGCCCGACAGCGCGCCGTCGAACTCGCTCCGCGCCCTGATGGTGACCGCGTTGCCGAGGTGCTTTTCCAGCTCGGGCGTGACCTTCTCGGGCGCGATGAACAGCTCCGCCGTGCCGTCGGCATGCGCGATCAGGTACGACAGCGCCACCGGCGTGCGCTCTACGTCCGCGCCGCGAATGTTGAGCAGCCAGGCGATCGAATCGAGCGCCGAGACCACCGCAGCGTCGTAGCCTTCGTCCTTGAGCCAGTCGGCCACTTCGGCGCGCTTTTCGGCGCTCGAACGGCCCGCGTGCTCGTCAGCATGGACCAACGCCGCAGCGGTCGAGGGCTCGGGCTGGTCTTGCCACACCGCATCGACCGGATTGGTATCGACCGCGATCAGTTTGCTGCCCTTCTTCGCCAGCGCCTTGCCGACCTCGTCGGCCCAGCCCTTGGTGTGGAGCCAGGGATCGAAGCCGATCTTCGCGCCGGCAGGCGCGTTGTCGGCGATCCACTTGCCCATCGAGACCTTGGGCACGAGGCAATAGTCGTAGAGCTTGCTGTCGACCTGGTCGCGGACCTGGATCGTGTAGCGGCCATCGACGAACATCGCGGCATGGTCCTTCAGCACCACCGCGCTGCCCGCCGAGCCGCCGAATCCGGTCAGCCAGGCGAGGCGCTGGGCGTAGCCGCCGATGTACTCGCTCATGTGTTCGTCGGAAATCGGAATGACGAAGCCGTGCAGGCCGCGGCGCTTGAGTTCCTCGCGCAGCGCGGAAAGACGGGCTTCGTGGGTTTGCATAAGCATGGTTGCGGTCCTTTCACCGCCCACATAGAGGCGCGGGATGGATGATGCCACCTTGAAGCCGCCCGTCGCGGCCAAGCGGCCCGTGAAAGCAACGCACCACGGGCTCGAGATTTCCGACGACTACGCCTGGCTGCGCGACGCCAGCTACCCCGTGGTCGACGACGCGGCGGTGCTCGACCACCTGAAGGCCGAGAACGCCTGGTTCGAAGCGCGGATGAAGCCGCACCGCCCGCTGGTCGACGCGCTGTTCAAGGAGATGCGCGCACGCATCAAGGAAGCCGACAGCTCGGTCCCCCAGAAGGACGGCGACTGGCTTTACTGGATCGAGTACGAGGAAGGCGCAGAATACAAGAAATGGTGGCGCCGCCCGGTCGGCGCGCCCGACGACGGCAGCGCCGACGTGCTGATCCTCGACGAGCCGGCGCTCTCCGAGGGCAAGGACTACTTCCGCGTCGGCGCACTCTCGGTCAGCCAGGACGGCGGCAAGCTCGCCTACTCGATCGACGACAACGGCTCGGAACGCTTCACCGTCCGCATCAAGGATCTCGTGACCGGCGAGATGCTGGCCGACGAGATCCCCGGCACGCTCTCCTCGCTGGTCTGGGTCGCGGGCGATACCGGGCTGATCTACTCGCTCGCCAACGAACAGTGGCGTACCGATAACGCCCGCCTGCACTGGCTCGGCCAGCCGCTGTCGGACGATGTCGAACTCTACCACGAAGACGACGAGGGTTTCCGTGTCGGCTCCTCGCTTTCGGCCGACGACAAGTGGGTCATGATCGGCGCCAGCGACCACGAAACGAGCGAGGTCCGCCTGGTCCCCGCGCACGATCCGCTGGCGAAGCCGCTGCTGGTACGCGCGCGGCACAAGGGCGTCGAATACGACGTCGACACCCATGGCGAAACGCTGTTCGTCCACACCAACGACAGGCACGAGAACTTCCGCCTCGCCACCGCGCCGCTCGCCGAACCGTCCGACTGGACGACGCTCATCGCAGGGTCGGACGAGTTCTACCTCACCGGGTTCGAGCTCCACCGCGACTTCTACGTCGTCGAGGGGCGCCGCGCCGGGCTCGATACGATCGAGATGCGCTACTACGACGATCCGCAGCGCGTCGAACCGGTCGCTTTCCCCGAGGAAAGCTATTCGGCCGGCCTCGGCAACAACCCAGAATTCGCGGTCGACACGCTGCGCCTGTCGTACGAGAGCATGGTCAGCCCATCGACCGTGTTCGACTACCACGTCGCCGAGCGACGGCTCGAAACGCGCAAGGTGCAGGAGATCCCCTCGGGCTACGACGCGAGCCTCTACCGCACCGAGCGGCTCGAGGTCGAAGCGCGCGACGGCACCGCGATCCCGGTCTCGATCGTCTATCGCGCCGACCGGGCGAACCCGGGCCCGCTGCACCTCTACGGCTACGGGGCCTATGGAATCGCCATACCGCCCGGTTTCTCGACTGCCCGGCTCAGCCTGGTCGACCGCGGCTTCGCCTACGCCATCGCGCACATCCGCGGCGGCGACGATCTCGGCCGCGCCTGGTACAAGGCGGGCAAGCTCGAGAGGCGCACCAACGCCTTCACCGACTTCGTCGATGCCGCCAAGGGCCTGATCGCGAAGGGCTACACCGAAGCGGGCAAGATCACGATTTCGGGCGGCTCCGCAGGCGGCGAGCTGATGGGCGCGGTGATCAATTCCGACCCCGAGCTATGGGGTGCGGTGGTGGCGCACGTGCCGTTCGTCGACGTGCTCAATACGATGCTCGACGCCTCGCTGCCATTGACGCCGGGCGAATGGCCCGAGTGGGGCAATCCGATCGAGGACCGCGCCGCGTTCGAGCTGATCCACAGCTACAGCCCCTACGAGAACGTGCGCGCGCAGGCTTATCCCCCGATGCTGGTCACCGCCGGACTGAACGACCCGCGCGTCACCTACTGGGAACCCGCAAAATGGGTCGCTCGCCTGCGCGAACTCAAGACCGACGACAACGAGCTGCTGCTCAAGACCAACATGGGCGCCGGCCACG
>CAMPGP010000062.1 GCA_946885545.1 uncultured Altererythrobacter sp. | reverse complement strand
GTGCCGCTCGCGCCGCGCGCCGACGGGTGGACGCCCGCGCGGCAGGCGGCGTTCGTCGGCTATCTGGCGCAGACGCGCTCGGTGCTTGCGGCGTGCCGCAAGGTCTCGATGGGGCGCGAATCCGCCTATCGCCTGCGCAAGCGCCCCGGCGCGGCGGGGTTCGCGGCGGCGTGGGACGCCGCGCTCGGAAAGCCACATCAGCCTGTGGACCTGGCCTCGGCGAAGTCCACAGGGCTGCCCGCCGACTACCGCTTTCGCGCCGGGCTGTTGCAGGTGATCATGTACGCCGGGCGCTATGCCACAACCCGCTGTAAAGACGACAACAATGCCCTGCTCCAGCATCTCGCGCAGCTCGACCGCGCGACCCGGGATCTGGACCTGTGAGCGCGAAAGTCACACAGTTTCAAACCGGGAGATGCGTAACACCCGCGCGGGGTCGGCCGCGCATGCGAAAAGGGCGACGGTCGCCCGTCGCCCTTCCTTGCGCTGCGGAGCGGATCGGCCGCTTACGCCTCGGGGTCGGCGCTCGCCTCGGCATCTGCTTCGACCGCTGCGTCGGCGGCCGGGGTCGCGACTTCGGCCTCGGCGCCGACAGTGGCGTCGACGTCGGTGTTGGTCACCGCGCCTTCGACCTGGTCGGTGGCTTCGTTCGCTTCGTGCTGTGCGTGATCGACGGTGCGATCGACGGTATCGAGCACGGCGCCGGTGGTCGAGGTCACCGCGCCGGTATCGACTTGTGCGCTGCCGGTCGCGTCGACCGTTCCGCCGACGAGCTGCGCCTGTGCGGCCGTGCCCGCGAGGCCGAGCGCCAGTGCGGCGGGGAGGGCGATCGTCTTGAGGGTATTGGTCTTCGACATGGTAATCTCCTGTTCCTCGATAGGATCGGGACTGGCGGAACGCGGGCGCTCGCGAGTCGGCTCCCGCCGCCGCGCCGACCCGTTCGCCGGGCGGGCCGGAGTGACGCCATTCATCGCCGGTTTAGCCGCGGTTCATCGCCGGGGCGCCCGGCTGAACGGCGCTCTCAGTTCCGGTTCAGCGAAGGCGGGCTCTGATGCGCGAAAGCCAGAGGAGACCGCCATGCCCCGTCTGATCCATGCCGCCGTGCTCGCGGCGCTCGTCGCGGCGCCTGCCGCCGCAGGCCCGCAGGAGAAGTACGAGCGCAAGGGTCCGCGCGAATGGACCTACAGCTTCGACAACGGCCGCACGGTCGAGAAGGAAGAGCGCAAGGGCCGCGAGTACAAGCGCGAATGGAAGCGCGGCGACCGCGAGCGCAAGTACGAGCGCAAGGCCGACGGCAGCTGGAAGGAGGAGATCAAGGACGGCGACTGCAAGATCGTCCGCGAGCGCACCTCCGACGGTCAGTACAAGGTCGATCGCGACTGCTAGGCGCCGGGTTCCGCCGTGTCGCCGTGACCCCAGGGCGCGGGCGGCGCGGCGATCGGCTGCGACAGGTCGAACTCGACGCGGAAGTCGCGCGCATTGGGCGCCACGCGCATCAGGCGGTAGGCGAACACCGGTTCGGCCGCACCCGCCGGGTCGACCTCGACCTGCCAGACGTTGGTGGTCGAGACGTCGAGCCCCTCGCGCCCGAACAGCGCGATGCTCTCGGCATCGACCGGAAAGCTCTGGACGCGCGCCGTGCCCTCGTCCGCGGTGTCGCCGCCGTACATCGTCACCGCGTCCTCCGTCCCGTCCTCGTGCCGGTGGTCGTGCTTGAGGCGCAATGCCCCCGTGCTCCCGGCGCCGGTGCGGGTGATCACCCAGGTCCGGCTCCGGTCCCAGCTGCCGTCGGCGTTGCGGACGTGGAAGGGGATCGCGATCCGCTCGTCCGAACACTCGCGAACGTGCATCGCCATCTCCGCCCCGCGCATTTCGGCGTCCGCGTCCTCGTCGCTCGTCATCCGCCCGGCATAGGCTTTGCCGCAATGGCTGGAGAGCGCCTGCCAGAACGCCTCCTGCGGCGCGACTTCTGCCGGCGCGGGGTCTGCGGCAGGCTCCGAGGAGCAGGCGGCGAGCGGGAGGGCGAGGGCGGCGAGCGCAACGGTCCGGATCATCGGCCGACCCTGCCAGCGCGCCGCCATGCTGGCAATCGCGCACCGCCCTTGATCGCGGCGCCCACATCGCCATCTTGGCCGTTCACGAGAGAGGACCGATTCCCCGATGCGCACCGAATCCGAAGTCGCCGCCATGCAATGCCCCGTCTGCCGCGTCCCGCTCGCGATGAGCGACCGGCAGGGGATCGAGATCGACTATTGCCCGCAGTGCCGCGGCGTGTGGCTCGATCGCGGCGAGCTCGACAAGATCGTCGAGCGCAGCGCGCCCCAGGCCGCCCCGCAGCGCGCCGCGCCGAGCTATTCGCAGCACGGCGGCCAGGCCCATTCGGGCTACGGCCACGGCTACGGCAAGCCGCACAAGCGCAAGAAGAGCTTCTTCGAGGAAATCTTCGACTGAGGCCTTCTACTTCCCCACGAACAGGAACGCGCAGGCGGCCATGATGCAGACGAAGGCGCCCGCGTGGCGCCAGGTCAGCGCCTCGCCGAGCACGAGCACCATGAAGGCGCCGAACACGGTCAATGCGATCGCCTCCTGCGCGATCTTGAGCTGGCCGGGCGTCCATCCGGCGAGGTAGCCGATCCGGTTGGCAGGCACCGCGAGCGTGTATTCCACGCCCGCGAGCAGCCACGAGATCAGGATCACCCAGCCAAGCGGCCGCGCGTTGGCGACTTCGGGCCCGCCCTTGAGGTGCCAGTACCAGGCGGCGGTCATGAACACGTTCGACAACGTGAGAAGGATCAGCGTCTGCATCGGCGGGAAATGCGCTGCAGCTTCGCCGGTCGCAAGCGAAACCGCCGCGATTTGTCAGCAACCCGGCGCGGTGCTATTCGTTACGAGAGAAACCATGGCCACCATCGCACCCGAAGAACACGATTTCAGCGTCCTGCCGGACATGCCGGCCGACGTCTTCACCGCCCCGCTCCAGCGCCCCGCCCACGTGGGCGACGACTGGCTCGAACCCAAACAGACCGAATACGACAGCGACGACGACGCGATCTGGAACGATCTGTTCGCACGCCAGATGGAGGTCCTTCCCGGCCGCGCGGCCAGCGCCTTCATGGAAGGTCTCGACAAGCTCGACCTGGGCCAGGGCGGCGTGCCCGAGTTCGGGCGCATGTCGGAGGATCTGGGCAAGCTGACCGGCTGGAGCGTCGTGCCGGTGCCGATGCTGATCCCCGATCACGTTTTCTTCTGGCACTTGGCCAATCGCCGTTTTCCCGCGGGCAATTTCATCCGCACGCGCGAGACGTTCGACTACATCCAGGAGCCCGACGTCTTCCACGACGTGTTCGGCCACGTGCCGATGCTGACCGATCCGACTTTCGCGGATTACATGCAGGAGTACGGCAAGGCCGGGTGGAAGGCGATGCGCTACAACCGGCTCAAGGCACTGGGCGCGCTCTACTGGTACACGGTCGAGTTCGGGCTGATGCTGGAGAACCACGAAGTGCGGGCCTACGGCGCAGGCATCCTCTCGGGGCCGACCGAGGTGGTCTATGCGGTCGAGGCGAAGAGCCCCAACCGGATCATGCTCAACGTCGACCGGGTCATGCGCACCGACTATGTGATCAGCGATCTCCAGCCGACTTATTTCGTGATCGAGAGCTTCGAGGATCTCTATCGACAGACGGTGGAGCGCGATTTCGACCGCCTCTACCGCAACCTGCCGCCCGCCTTCACCTATGCCAACTCTGCGGTGATCGACGTCGACAACGTGCTCAACCGCGGGACTCAGGAATATCTGCTGCGCGGCGGACGTGGAAGCGGCGCCAGCCCGGTCTAGCGGACAAGAAAAAACCGGCCCGGGATCGCTCCCGAGCCGGCTTTCCGTATTCGACCGAAGGGTCGATTACATCGCGTCGGTTTCGGCGGCCGGATCGGTCTCGTCGATCGCTTCTTCCGCTGCGTCGGCTTCAGCCTCGACATCGGCTTCCATCGCGTCGGCCTGATCGTCGGTGATCTCGCCGGTGTCTTCCATCGCGTCGATCTGCTCGTCGGCAGCTTCTTCGGTGGCTTCGACCTGGTCTTCAGCCTGGTTCTCGGCAGCGCTGTCGCAAGCGGCAACGGTGAGGCCCATGGCGGCAACCGACGCGACCATCGCGCCCTTGAAAATGCTCTTCATCTCAGTCTTTCCCCTTTTGCATTGTTGGGTGGCCGACCCATACACGCGAGCCGACCGGTCGTGAATAGTATTTACCTAAAATCGCCCGTCGCTCAGCCGGTTCCGGAAAAGGCTCAGGATTCCGAGCATCACGAGCGCGCCGACGATCGCCACGGGGATCGACACGGCACTGATTCCGTAAAGGATGGATTCTCGGTTAGCCAGAATCCCGCCCACGACGGCGCCGATGCTGCCGACCGCGACATTCGCCAGAACCCTCTGCGCATCCTCGATCCGCTGCACGATGGCAGCGAGCCAACCGAGAATGGCGCCGGTCACCAGGAAAATTATCAAGCCCATGTTTGCTAACGTTTCCGAACCACCTCGACCGTTACAACCGCACCCGCATGCGCGGGTTCCGATCTTTGCGATGGATGGAGCCGGGCCGTTGCGCCGCGGCAACGCCTGGTTTGGCCGTCAGCCGAATGCGAACCAGGCGATGGCCCCGGCGCCGAGCGCGATGCGGTACCAGGCGAAGGGCGCGAAGCCGCGGCGGCTAACGTAGGCCACGAAGGCGCGGATCACCACCAGCGCCACGAGGAACGCGGAAACGAAGCCGAGCGCGATCTCGTCCCACCCGACCCTCGCCGTGCCCGCCAACAGCGCGGGTTCGTCGAGAATCTTGACCGTCGCCGCGCCAAGCATCGTCGGCACCGCGAGGAAGAACGAGAATTCGGCCGCGGTCTTGCGCCCGACGCCCATGGCCAGCGCGCCGAGGATCGTCGCGGCTGACCGGCTGGTACCGGGGATCATCGCCAGGCACTGCGCGAAACCGACCGCGATCGCCGTCTTCCACGACAGCTCGGCAACCCCGACGTCCTCGCGCACCGGGATGTTCCGTTCGAGCAGGAGAATCGCCACGCCGCCCACGACCAGCGCCACCGCGACGACCATCGGCGCGCCGAGCATCACGTCGATCGCATCCTTCGCGAGCAGCCCGATCACCGCCGCGGGCATGAAGCCGAGCAGGATATTGCGGGTGAAGCGCAGCGATTCGGGGTCCAGGCGGAACAGCCCGGTGCCCATGGCCCAGAACGTCTTCCAGTAGGTCACCACCACCGCGAGGATCGCGCCGAGCTGGATGATGATGTTGTATTGCCGCCAGACCACGGGATCGTATCCGAAGAACGCCTGCGCAAGGATCAGGTGGCCGGTCGAGGAGACGGGCAGGAACTCGGTCAGGCCTTCGAGGATGCCGAGCAGGATCGCGGTGAGGGTAAGGCTCATCGGGCCGGGGTCATGGCGATGGCGGGCGGCGTGTCAAACGCTAATCGGGGGAGTCGACGAAAAACGCCCCCGTTCGCGCGGAACGGGGGCGTCGATCGGCAAGGAAAAGCCCCGTTACCAGATCGTCACGCGCTCCTCCGGTGGGAGATAGAGCGCGTCGTCGCGCGTGACGCCGAAGGCATCGTACCAGGCGTCCATTTGGCGCACGACGCCGTTCACGCGATACTCCTCGGGGCTGTGCGAATCGGTCCGCAGCCGCTGGCGCGCGTTGTCCTCGCGCTGCTGCGAGCGCCACACCTGCGCCCAGGCGAGGAAGAAGCGCTGGTCGCCGGTAAGCCCGTCGATCACCTCGTCCTCTTCGCCGTTCAGCGAGAGCTTGTAGGCGCGGTAGGCCATGCTCAGCCCGCCCACGTCGCCGATGTTCTCGCCCAGCGTCAGGCGCCCGTTGACGCAGGTCTCGCCATTATCGAGCGGGCAGAACTGATTGTACTGCTCGACCAGCGCATTGCCGAATTCATCGAATGCGGCGCGGTCCGCATCGGTCCACCAATTGCGCAGCATGCCGCTGGCGTCGGACTTGGAGCCCTGGTCGTCGAACCCGTGCCCCATCTCGTGTCCGATCACCGCGCCGATCCCGCCATAGTTCACCGCGGCGTCGGCGGTGATGCCGTAGAACGGCTGCTGAAGGATGCCCGCGGGAAACACGATCTCGTTCTTGGTCGAGTTGTAGTAGGCGTTCACCGTCTGCGGCAGCATGCCCCATTCGGTGCGGTCGATCGGGCCGCCGAGCTTCGACAGCATGTCCTGCCATTCCCACTGCGCCGCCGCCATGCGGTTGGCGAGCGGATCGTCGGCATCGACCGCGAGACCCGGATAGGTCTCGAGATTGTCGCGGTAGCCGATCTTGGGATCGAAGCTTTCGAGCTTGGCGACCGCTTCCTTCTTGGTCGCCGCGCCCATCCAGTCGTTCTCGGCAATGCTCTGCGCCAGCGCTTTGCGCAGGTTCTCGACGAGGTCTTCCATCGCCGCCTTGTTCTCGGGCGGGAAATAGCGCTCGACATAGGCCGCGCCCACGAGTTCGCCCATCAGACCTTCGGATTCGGCGATGGCACGCTTCCACCGGGCGCGCTGTTCGGGCGTGCCGGTCAGCGTCTGGCCGTAGAAGGCGAAGTTCGCATCGTCGATCGCGCTCGGCAGGACTGCGGCGTTGCTATTGAGGAAGCCCTTCGCGGTCCAGGCCTGGAGGACCTCGACCGGAGTCTCGGCGAGCAGCTTCATCATCGCCGGCGTGCCGCCGCCGATCTTGCCCAGCGTCTCTTCGGTCAGGCCCAGTTCCTGCGCTTCCGCCGCGCTCGGCGGCAGATCGTAGACGACGAAGCGGTCGGTGTCGGAAAAACCACTCGCATCGAGCATCGCGGACAGCGGGAAGTCACCCGCGAGCGCGACGAGTTCGGCCGGGCTCACGGCGTTGTAGGTCAGATCGCGGTTGCGGCTGGTGGCGCGATCCCACGACACGGTGCGCGCGATCGAATCTTCGAGCGCGTAAACCTGCTGCGCGGTCGCGGCCGGATCGGCGTAGCCGGCCTGTTCGAACAGGAAGGCCATGTAATCGCGATACTTGGCCTGGATCTCGCGGCCCTTCTCGCTCTCGTCGAGATAATACTGGCGATCGGGCAGCCCGAGCCCGCCCGAGGCGACGTAAACCGAATAGCGCGTCGGCTCCTTGGCATCGACGGTCACGAAGCCGCCGAGCGGCGAGGAGTAGCCGGGCTTGCCCCACAGCGTGGCGAGTTCGGGCAGGGTGTCGGCAGCGGCGATCGCCTCGAGATAGGGCTTCGCCGGTGCGAGACCGGCGGCATCGATCGCCTGCGTGTCGAGAAAGGCGTTGTAGGCGTCGACGATGCGCCTTTCGTCGGCCGAGAGGCTCGCCGGGTCCTTCGCGACCAGCTCGTCGACCAGCGCCATCACGTCGCTCGTCGATTTCTCGCGCAGCAGGTTGAACGCGCCGAAGCGGCTGAATTCGGGCGGCAGCGGGTTGGCATCGAGCCACTTCTGGTTGGCGTAGGCGAAAAAGTCGTCGCCTGGATCGACGCTCTGGTCGATCCCCGCGGGATCGTAGCCCCACTCGCCGAAGTCCATCGTCGGCAGCGGCACGTCCGCGGCGGGTGCGGCGGCGGCGGGCGCATCCTGCGCCATCGCAGGCGCGGCAAGGGTGAGGGCAAGCGCGCTGGCGCCTGCAACAAGCAGAGTGCGGATCATCGGTGAAGTCTCCCGGAAATTTCAGTCAGTCCCCGAGGATGCGCGGCATCCTCCTGAAGCGAGCTTAGGCGCAGTCGCGGGGACGGCGTAGCCGTTCGTCGGTTTCAGTTGTAACTTCATAGAATGGCACGCCTGTGCCTGGGCTGAACGGAGGGGTCAGGCCGCCTCGGTCGCGGCGAACTGGAGTGCCGCGAGCCGGGCGTAGAGACCGCCTGCAGCGGTGAGCTCGCCGTGCGTGCCCTGCTCGACGATCCGGCCTTCGTCCATCACCACGATCCGGTCGGCGGCCCGCACCGTGGCGAGGCGGTGCGCGATCACCAGCGTGGTGCGCTGCGCCATCAGCCGGTCGAGCGCCTGCTGGACCAGCTGCTCGCTCTCCGCGTCGAGCGCGCTGGTGGCCTCGTCGAGCAGCAAGATCGGCGCGTCGCGCAGCAGCGCGCGGGCGATCGCGAGCCGCTGCTGCTGCCCGCCCGAAAGCCGCGCGCCACTTTCGCCAAGATACGTGTCGAGCCCGTCGGGCAGATCGCGCAGGAAGCGTTCGGCATTGGCCGCGCGCGCCGCTTCCCATATGTCCTCGTCGCTCGCTTCCCACGCGCCGTAGCGCAGGTTGTCGCGGGCGTTGGCGCTGAACAGCAGGCCGTCCTGTGGCACGAGCGCCATGCGGCGGCGGATTTCCGCCGGGTCGGCGCTGGTGAGCGGTATCCCGTCGAGCCGGATGGTGCCCGCCTGGGGATCGTAGAACCGCTCGGCGAGCTGGAACACGGTCGACTTGCCCGCGCCCGACGGCCCGACCAGCGCGACCGTCTCGCCGGGCTCGATCTCGAGCGTGAAATCCTTGAGTGCCGGGGCGTCGAGCCGCGTGGGATAGCGGAAACTGACGTTGCGGAACGAGAGGTTGCCGCGCGGCGGCACCGGCAGCGCCAGCGGGCGCGCTGGAGGCGCGATCTCGGGCTTTTCCTCAAGCAGTTCCTCGAGCCTGCTGGCCGCGCCCGCGCCGCGCAGCAGTTCGCCATAGACTTCGGTCAGCGCGCCGAACGCCCCGGCGACGATGATCCCGGTAATGACGAAGGCGGCGATCGTGCCGCCGCTGATCTCGCCGGTGGAGACCGCTATCGCCCCGCGCCACATGACCAGCGTGATCGCGCCGAAGACGACGAAGATCACCGTCGCGGTCATCACCGCGCGCAGCAGAATGCGGCGCTTGGCGGTGACGAAGGTGCGCTCGACCGCGCCTGCGAAGCGCTCACCCTCGCGCCGTTCCTGGTTGAACGCCTGGACGATCTTCATCCCCGCCAGCACTTCGGCGACCATGGCGCCGACGTCGGCGATCCGGTCCTGGCTCGAGCGCGATACGTTGCGGATCCGGCGGCCGAAGAACACGATCGGCAGCACGACCGCGGGAATACCCACGAGCAGCCCGATGGTGAGCTGCGGCGCCAGCCAGAACAGGTAGGCGGTGCCGCCCACTGCCATCAGCAGGTTTCGCAGCGCGACCGAGATCGTGGTACCCACCACCTGCTCGATCAGCGCGGTGTCGGCGGTCATCCGGCTGGCGATCTCCTTCGGGCTGTTCTCCTCGTAGAAGCCGGGGGCGAGGCGCAGGAGGTTCGCCTGCACCTTCAGCCGGATGTCGGCGACCACACGCTCGCCCAGCCACGATACGAAGTAGAACCTCAGCGCGGTGCCGAGCGCGAGCACGCCGACGATCACCAGCAGGTACTGGAACCAGCGCGCGACGTCGTCCGATCCGCCCTCGGTGAAGCCGCGATCGATGATCAGCTTGAAGCCGTTGGGGATCGCCAGCGTCGCCGCCGCGGTAACGATCAGCGCGAACAGCGCGAGCGCG
>CAMPGP010000061.1 GCA_946885545.1 uncultured Altererythrobacter sp. | reverse complement strand
CTGGACGTAGCGGATCACCTCGCCGCGCCGGGTTTCGCAGAAGTCGATGTCGAAGTCGGGCATCGACACGCGCTCGGGGTTGAGGAAGCGCTCGAACAGCAGGCCCAGCCGGATCGGGTCGAGGTCGGTGATCGTCAGCGCCCAGGCGACCAGCGAGCCCGCGCCCGAGCCGCGTCCCGGCCCCACCGGGATGTCGTTATCCTTGGCCCACTTGATGAAGTCGGCAACGATCAGGAAGTAACCCGGGAAGCCCATCTGGTTGATGATCCCGACCTCGAAATCGAGCCGGTCGAAGTAGGTCTTGCGCTCGTCTTCGGTCAGCTCGCTGTAGGGTTCGAGTCGCGCTTCGAGGCCCTTGCGCGCATCCTCGGCGAGCATCTTCGCTTCGCCTTCGAGATCGCCCGCGAGGCTCGGCAAGATCGGTGCGCGGTTGGGCGGCGCGTAGGCGCACCGCTGCGCGATCACGAGCGTGTTGGCGGTCGCTTCGGGCAAGTCTTCGAAGGCGCTTGCCATCACGTCGGCAGGCTTGACCCAGGCCTCGCGGTTCGATCGGGCGCGCTCCTCGGCCTCGATGTGGGTCGAGCCGGCGATGCACAGCATGGCGTCGTGGGCCGAGTACATGTGCGCTTCGGCGAAGTTCGCAGGATTGGACGCCACCAACGGCAGGTCGCGCGCGTAGGCGAGATCTACCAGCGCGATTTCGGCGGCGTCCTCGACAGGATCGCCTCGACGCGCCAATTCGACGTAGAGCCGCTGCGGAAACAACGCTTCTAGCCGTTCGAGCAACGCTTCGGCATGTGCCTGCTGACCCTCGGCCAGTAGTCGGGTCAGCGCCCCCTCGCTCGCCCCGGTGAGTGCGATCAGCCCTTCGGTTCGCCCCTCAAGATCCGCCATGGCGACGTGCGGCTCAAGTTCGAGCGGCCGTTCGAGGTGCGCCTTGCTGACCAGATGGCAGAGGTTATCGTAACCGGCTTCGTCCTGCGCGTAGAGCGGCAGGTAGTCGACCTGCTTTCCCGCCGCGTCGCGCGCCACCCCGAGCAGCGCGCCGACGATCGGCTGCACCCCTTCGTCAATGCACGCCTTGGCGAACATCACCGCGCCGTAGAGCCCGTTGCGGTCGCAGATCGCGATCGCGGGGAAACCGCGCTCCTTCGCCAGCTTCGCGATCGCCTTGGGATCGATCGCCCCCTCGAGCATGGAGTAGGACGAGATCACGCGCAGGGGGACGAAGGGAGCGAAGGCCATCCTGCGAATATGCGAGCGCGGTCGGGATTCGCCAAGCCGGCGCGGCGCGCTATCCCCTCACTTCGTCACAGCAGCGCTTCGATATCCTTGGCCAGCCGCTCGGGCTTGTCGGTGGGAGCGTAGCGGCGCACGACATTGCCCTCGCGATCGACGAGGAACTTGGTGAAGTTCCACTTGATCGCCTTCGAGCCCATCAGGCCGGGGGCTTCCTTCTTCATCCAGTCGAACAGCGGCGAGGCGCCGTCCCCGTTGACGTCGATCTTGGCCATCAGCGGGAAGGTGACGCCGAAGTTGACCTTGCAGAACTCGGCGATCTCGTCGGCATCGCCCGGCTCCTGGCCACCGAACTGGTTGCACGGGAAGCCGAGCACCTCGAACCCGCGATCCTTATACTGTTCATAGAGCTTCTCCAGCCCATCGTACTGCGGGGTGAAGCCACACTTGCTTGCCGTATTCACCACCAGCAGGACCTTGCCGAGCTTGTCTTTCAGATCGAGCTGTTCCCCGCGATTGGTGGCGACGGTGAAATCGGCGATCGTGGTCATCGGCGGGTCTCCTGTTCCCCACTAGCTCTACGCACGAATCGCATGCCAGTCAGCCCGGATAGTCGGGCAGCGAGGCAAGCGCCTCGATCTCGGCAAATTCGAGCCGGTGATCGCCTGCCTTTTCGATAACCAGTTGGCGGCGCCGTTCGGGCGGATAGGCCATGAACTGCGCGACCATTTCAGCCAGAGTGCCGCTGCCGAGGCCGTTGTCGCCATCGAACACGCCCTGCCCTTCGTCCGCTTCGTGGATCGTGGCGCGATCGCTCCACTGTACGCCTTCGTGGTGCGTATCGTCGGCCTTGAACGTGCTGGGATGGTCGGTCATGCGAATTCTCCTTTGCACGCCGAACGCGCGAAGTCGCCGCCGGGTCCGCTATTCGAGCTTGCCGTCGTGCAGGCGGACCACGCGATCCATCTTGGCCGCCAGCCGCTCGTTGTGGGTCGCGACCAGTGCCGCGCTGCCTTCGCCGCGGACCAGTTCGAGGAACTGCGCGAGCACCCGGTCGGCGGTGTGCTCGTCGAGGTTACCCGTCGGCTCGTCCGCCAGCACCAGCGTCGGTCGGTTGGCAAGCGCGCGGGCGACCGCCACGCGTTGCTGCTCGCCGCCCGAGAGCTGGCTCGGTCGATGATCGAGACGTTGAGCGAGCCCGAGCGCGCCGAGAAGCTCGCGCGCCCTCTCCGCCGATTCGTCGCGGCCCTTGCCGGCCACGAGCTGCGGCAGGATCACGTTCTCCTCCGCGTTGAAGTCGGGCAGGAGGTGGTGAAACTGATAGACGAAGCCTAGGTGCTCGCGGCGCAGCCGCGTGCGCCCGTCTGACGGAAGCGCGCTCGCTTCGGTTCCGGCGATCGCGATCTGGCCGCTGAACCCTCCTTCGAGCAGGCCGACCGCCTGGAGCATGGTCGACTTGCCAGAACCCGAAGGGCCGAGGAGGGCGACGATCTCGCCCGGCTGGATTTCCAGATCGACGCCGCGCAGCACGTCGATGCGCTCGCCGCCCTGCTCGAAACTGCGCGCGAGGTTTGCGAGTCGGACGACCGGTGTTTCGGGGGAACTATTCATAGCGCAGCACCTGTACGGGATCGGTGCTCGAAGCCTTCAGTGCCGGGTAGAGCGTTGCGAGGAAACTCAGCACCAGCGCCAGGGCGACGATGCCCGCGATTTCGAGCGGATCGACGCGGGCGGGCAGCGTCGAAAGAAACCGGATCGACGGATCCCACAGGTTCTGCCCGGTCACGACCTCGATCACCTTCACGATCTGCTGGCGGAAGGCGAGGACGACGAAGCCTAGCACCAGCCCCGCCACCGTCCCGATCGCGCCAACCGTGAAGCCGGTCGTCACGAATATCTTGAGCAGGCTGCGCCGCGTCGCGCCCATCGTGCGCATGATCGCGATGTCTCGGGTTTTAGCGCGGACGAGCATGACGAGGCTCGAAAGGATGTTGAAGGCGGCGACCAGGACCATGAAACTCAAAGCGAAGAACATCGCGACCCGTTCGACCTGAAGCGCCTCGAACAGAGTCGAGTTGATGGTCTTCCAGTTGTTGACCACCGCCCGGCCCTGCAATTGGCGCTCGATCGGCGCCATGATCTGCTCGACCTCGTCGGCATCGGTGGTCTTCACCTCGATCATGCCGACCGTATCGCCGATCAACAGGAGGCGCTGCGCATCCTGCATCGGCATGACCACGAATTTCTGATCGTAGTCGTAAATTCCGACTTCGAAGATGGCACCGACGCGGTAGCCGATCTGGCGTGGCATCGTGCCAAACGGGGTGGTCGGGCCTTCGGGATTGATGATCGTAACAGTATCCCCGACGCGCGCGCCGATGTTTTCCGCAAGGCGCGCGCCGATAGCGACATTGCTAGCGCCCGACTGGAGCTCTGAGAGATTGCCGGCAACCAGGTTCTTGGTCAGGCCACGAATGTCGTTCTGGGTATTGCCCCGCACCAGGATCGCCTCGACCCGGCCGTTGAAGCTGACGAGCAACGGCTGCTCAATCAGCGGCGAAGCGCTGACCACGCCGGGTGTCTCTCGGATGTTCTCCAGCACCTGTTCCCAGTTGTCGATCCGAGACCCGTAGCCCTGCACGATCGCATGGCCGTTTAGCCCCACGATCTTGTCCAGCAGTTCGGCGCGGAAGCCGTTCATCACGCTCATCACGATCACCAGCATGGCGACCGAGAGCATGACCACGCCGACGGAAATGCCGGCGACCAGCGCGATGAACGCCTCGCCCCGTCCCGGCAGCAGGTATCGCTTGGCGATGGTTCGTTCGAAAAGATTGAGGATCAAGAGCGCGGGTTTCTTCTGTTCTGGAGTGCCTGCGCTTTACGGAGGGTTTCCTGTATACGCAATGAAATGCGGGAACGGGCCGACGCGAGGCACCGCTACCCTTGTAATCGAGCGGTAACATCGCCATTGAGCGCCGCAAGACGCGCGCGCAAACCCGGATCGCATCGGTATGAACCTGACTCACCCGTTCCGCGACGAGGACGGCGACAAACTCCGCGAGGAGTGCGGCGTCTTCGGGGCGATCAATGCCTCGGATGCCTCCGCGGCCACCGCGCTGGGTCTCCATGCCCTGCAGCATCGCGGCCAGGAGGCCGCCGGCATCACCAGCTTCGACGGCAGTGAATTCTACCAGCGCCGCGGGATCGGACACGTTGCGGAAAACTTCTCGAGCAGCGAAGCGATCGCCGAACTGCCCGGCTTCATGGCTGCCGGCCACGTGCGCTATTCCACCACCGGCGGATCGGGCCTGCGCAACATCCAGCCGCTCTATGCCGATCTCGCGAGCGGCGGTTTCGCGGTGGCGCACAACGGCAATATCTCGAACGCCGGCACGCTGCGGCAGGAACTGGTCGGCAAGGGCGCGATCTTTCAGTCGACGTCGGACACCGAGGTAATCATCCATCTCGTCGCGACGAGCCGCTATCCCACGATGATCGACCGCCTGGTCGATGCGCTGCGACTGGTCGAGGGCGCATATGCGCTGATCGTGATGACGCCCGAGGGCATGATCGCCTGCCGCGACCCGCTCGGCATTCGCCCGCTCGTCATGGGCAAGATGGGCGATGCCACGGTGTTCGCGAGCGAAACCGTGGCGTTCGACGTGGTCGGTGCCGAATTCGTCCGCCAGGTCGAGCCGGGCGAGATCGTGCGCGTCGATTTAGACGGCAATGTGAGCACGCTCCATCCCTTCGGCACGCACAAGGCGCGCCCGTGCATCTTCGAGCACGTATACTTCAGCCGCCCCGATTCGATCTTCGACGGGCGCAGCGTCTATTCGGCGCGCAAGGCGATCGGCGAACAACTCGCGATCGAGAGCCCGGTCGAGGCCGATCTCGTCGTGCCGGTGCCCGACAGCGGCGTGCCCGCGGCGATCGGCTACGCCCAGCAATCGGGCGTCCCGTTCGAGCTGGGCATCATCCGCTCCCACTATGTCGGGCGGACATTCATCCAACCGGGCGACGGCGCGCGCCATTCGAGCGTGAAACGCAAGCACAACGCCAACCGCGCGCTGGTCGAAGGCAAGCGTATCGTGCTGATTGACGATTCGATCGTGCGCGGCACCACCAGCCTCAAGATCGTCGAGATGATGCGCGAGGCGGGTGCGAGCGAAGTGCACTTCCGCGTCGCCAGCCCGCCAACCGCGCATTCGTGCTTCTACGGCGTCGATACACCGGAGCGCTCGAAGCTTCTCGCCGCGCGCATGGAGGTCGAGCCGATGCGCGAATTCATTAAGGCGGACAGCCTCGCCTTCGTCTCGATCGACGGGCTCTATCGCGCAGTCGGTCACGAGCCGCGCGACCCTGCGTGCCCGACCTTCTGCGACGCCTGTTTCACAGGCGACTATCCGACCTCGCTGACCGACCTCGCCAAGCGCGAGCACCGCGACGCCCAGCTTCCGTTCGACAAGGTCGCCTGATGTCTCGCGGCAAGCCACTCGAAGGGCGCGTCGCGCTCGTCACCGGCGCGAGCCGCGGAATAGGCGCCGCCACCGCGATCGCACTGGCGAGCCGGGGGGCGCACGTCGTGCTCACCGGCCGCGACGTCCGCGCGCTGGAAGGTGTCGAGGATGCGATCCACGACGCTGGCGGCCAGGCCACGATAGCTCCGCTCGATCTCGCCGAGCAGGACGGTATTGCCCGGCTTGCCGCGGCAGTCGCCAGCCGATGGGACAAGCTCGACATCCTCGTCATCGCCGCGGCCTACCTGCCGACGCTGACGCCGGTCACCCAGATCGAACCCAAGCAATTCGTACAGGCGGTGACCACCAATCTGCTCGCCACGCAGGCGCTGATCGCTGCTTTCGATCCACTTCTGAAGCGCAGCGACGGCGCGCGCGTGATCGGCCTCACCAGCAGCGTCGGCACCGAGGCGCGCCCGTTCTGGTCGGCCTACGGCTCGACCAAGGCAGCGTTCGAATCGCTGCTCGACAGTTATGCAGACGAAGTCGCGAAGCTCGGCGACATCCGCGTCGCAATCGTCGATCCGGGCGCCACGCGCACCACGATGCGCGCCAAGGCATACCCGGGAGAAGACCCGCAGACCGTCAAGGAACCTGCGGTCGTGGGAGAGCGTATCGCAACGCTGGTCCACGAAGATTTCGCCACGCGCCATCGCGAGCGCGTGGTTAATCCGGCTTAACCGCGCTCCGCAACCTCAAAGAAAGCAGGATCGGCGAGCATCCCTCGATCTCGCGCACAAGCGCGCGACTGGCTTCGGCTCAACGAGGAACATCCAAATGACGGTCGGAACGCACGAACGCTATTCCGTCGCGGCGCAGGAAGATCGCTGCGCCCCGCGGACCAAGCTCACGATACCCGCCCAGCTGCGCGCATCGGGCGGCCGGGGCTTCCAGACGGTGGTACACGACCTCTCGGTATCGGGCTTCTCCGCTGCGGCGATAAACCGCATGCACCCGGGCCAGATTTGCTGGCTCACCCTGCCCGGACTCGGCGCGCTCCAGGCCGAAGTGATCTGGTGGGACAATTGCCAGGTCGGATGCGCCTTTGCCGAGCTGCTGAGCCCGATCGTGCACGACAACATCGTCGGCCAGTACCAGAGCAGCGGCGTTTACCGCAGCGTCTGCTAGGGCTGCTTCGACCCGGCCTCGATCAGCGTCTGCCACAGGCTCGTGCGCGCCTTGGTCAGCCCTTCGCCCGTCGCGGTAGGATAGTTCGACACGACCGCCACGACCATGTCCTGCTCGGGCACGATCGTGATGTACTGACCGAAGATCCCCTGCGCGCCGTAAAAGTCGCCGGGATAGGTCCACCACTGGTAGCCGTAGCCGAAGCCCCGACCGAGGTCGACCTGCGCACCGCCCGCATCCTCGAACCATCCCTCCGGCACCGAGGGCTGTCCGCCCTCGAGCACCCACTGTCCCATGCGCGCATAGTCCGACAGGCGGATCGACAGGCAACAGCCGCCGATGTTGCCGCCGGTGAGATCGGTCATCCAGAACAGGCCGCCTTCGAACCCCGCCGGATCGACGATCTTCTCCTTCGCGTAATCCGCCAGCGAGCGACCCGTCGCCGCCGCAACTAAATCTCCCAGCAGATTGGTCTCGAGGGTCTTGTACACCCACTGGTCACCCCTCGGGGGTTCGCGCACGAGCCGCCGCGCGTATGTCACCGCCTGCGATTCTCCTGCGACAGGTGCGACGAGCAGCATCTTCGCCACGTCGCTGTTGGGGTCGGCGTAATCCTCGTTCCATCTTACGCCCGATGTCATCGTGATGAGTTGGCGAACGGTCACGCCCTCGTATGCCGTTCCTGCCAGCGCAGGCAGATAGCGGGTGACGGGATCGTCGATGCTACCGATCGCACCATCCTTGATCGCTGCGCCGAGCAGGGTCGAAGTGAAGCTCTTGGCGACTGAGAAGCTGGTCCAGCGCTGTTCCGGCCCGAAGCCGAGGCGGTACTTCTCCAGCCGCACCTCGCCGTCCTGCAGCACCATGATGCCCGCGGCATTCATCTCTACCAGATAGCCATCGATCTTCGCCAGGGTAGCGGCATCGAACGGTTCGCCCCGAGGCAGGGCACGGTATTCGCGGTCGCCCTCGGCCTCGATCCCGGCGAAGATGTCTTCCATCCGGCGGAAGCGATCGGAGCGGGTGGCGTCGTCCCAGAACAGCACCTGCTGGTCCTCGATCGGCAGCATTTCGCTCGGCTGAGTCGGATAGACCTCAGCCCGGTCCGCAAGAGGTGCCGTGGCGCAGCCCGCCAGCAGCGCCGTCGCCAGCGCCAAGCTCCACTTGTGCATTCTCACCCCTCCTTGACCAGCGTAACCTGGTGGACGTCGATCCCGCCACCGCGGAACCCGCCTTCGCAGTACATCAGATAGTAACGCCACAGCTCGCGAAAGCGCGCGTCGAACTCGCCCGGCAATCGCCCTTCGGCGGCGGCGGCGTCAAAGCGGTGACGCCACGCCTTCAGGGTATCGGCATAGTCGAGCCCGAAGCTGCTGCAGTCTTGCCAGCGCAATCCCCTTTCGCGCGCCAGTCGCTCGAACTCGCTGGTGCGGATCAGCAGCCCGCCGGGGAAAATATAGGCCTGGATGAAGTCGGCGCTCTTCGCATAGGCATCGAATAGGCTGTCCTTCATCGAGATGAACTGGATCGCCGCGCGCCCGCCGGGCTTGAGGCTGCCGGCGATGCAGTCGAAATAGCTCGGCCAGAACTCGCGCCCGACCGCCTCGACCATCTCGACGCTGACGATGGCGTCGTATTGCTCCCGTACGTCGCGATAGTCCTGCTTGCGAAAGTCGATGCCGGGATCGTGCCGCTCGCGCGCCCAGGCGAGTTGTTCGTCCGAAAGGCTGATCCCGGTGACCTTCGCTCCACCGCGCGCGAAATGATCCGACAGTCCACCCCAGCCGCAGCCGATCTCGAGCAAAGTTTCGGGCTGGCCTACGCGTTCGGCGAGATGAGTCCACTTGCGGCGCTGCGCCGCCTCCAGGTCGTCATCCTCGTCCCATACCGCCGAGGAATAGCTCATCGTCGGGTCGAGCCACGCTTCGTAGAAGTCGTTGCCGAGGTCGTAGTGCGCGTGGATGTTGCGCGCCGCGCCTTCGTGCGTGTTGCGGTTCATCCAGTGCGCCAGCCGCGCCGCCCAGCGGAAGGGGCCGCGCGCGCGGCCGGTATCGCCGAGCGCCTCGCCATTGGCCATGAACAGCGCGAAGATCGGCACGGGATCGGGACTTTCCCACTCGCCCGCTTCCCACGCCTGGTACCAGCCGATCGAACCGTTGGTGGCGAGCCGCATCAGCGCGCGCCAGTCGTGGATGGTGATTTCCGCCTCGAACCCCGGCGCACGACCGCCGACCACGCGCGTTGTGCCATCGGGCAGGTGCCCGGTGATCGAACCGGTCTCGAGCCCCGCGTCGATACGGTCGAGCACCTTGTGGAAACCCGGCGCGAACATTCGCGCGAGCAGGCCCGGGCTGCGCTCGAACCGCGCGCCACCGGTGAGTAGGGTTCCGCCCCTGCCTAGCCCCTGTGCGTTCATCGGCGCCCTATGAACCGGGCTGCGGTGAGGTTCAAGCATCGGAAAAACCACATTGCTCGCTGCCCGCCTGTGGACTTACGTGATAGACGTGTCGGAGTGCGAAGGGGAGAGTGGCACGATGAGCAATCCGGTAGTGCGCAACCTGGTGGCCGTGATCGGCGGACTGATCGTGGCGATGGTCGTGGTGTTCGTGGTCGAGGCGATAGGGCACGCGATCTTCCCGCCACCGGAAGGTCTCGACCTCACGAACCCGGCCGATCA
>CAMPGP010000060.1 GCA_946885545.1 uncultured Altererythrobacter sp. | reverse complement strand
ACGAAGTGGTGCTGGCGATGAACGCCACGCTCGAAGGCCAGACCACCGCGCACTATATCGCCGAGCGGCTCGAGGAATTCCCCGTCCGCGTCACCCAACTCGCGCACGGCCTGCCCGTTGGCGGCGAGCTCGACTACCTCGACGAAGGCACGCTGGCGCAGGCGCTCAGGGCACGGCGACCGGTCGGCTAGCTCTCACTTGAGATTTTCGCGAGCGCGCACTATTTCGCGCGCATGGCCATTCGCGAAATCCTGGAAGTGCCGGATCCCCGGCTCAAAGTCGTGTCCGAACCCGTCACCGAGTTCGACGACGAGTTGAAGACGCTCGTCGAGGACATGTTCGAGACGATGTACGACGCCCCCGGTATCGGGCTCGCGGCGATCCAGGTCGGCGTGCCCAAACGGGTGCTGGTGATCGATCTCCAGCCCGACGATCCCGACGCCGAGCCCGAGGAGTGCCACCACGACGGGCACAAGCACTTCCATCAGCCGACCAAGCGCGAGCCACGGGTGTTCGTGAACCCCGAGATCCTCGACCCGGCGGAGGAGCTGGCGACCTATCAGGAGGGCTGCCTCTCGGTCCCCGAGATCTACGCCGATGTCGACCGCCCGGCGACCTGCCGCGTGCGCTGGCAGGACCTCGAGGGCACGATCCACGAGGAAGACATGGACGGGTTGATGGCCACGTGCATCCAGCACGAGATGGACCACCTCGAGGGTATCCTGTTCATTGACCACCTCAGCCGCCTCAAGCGGCAGATGGCGCTCAAGAAGCTGAACAAGCTGCGCCAGGCGGCGTGAGCCTGATCCGAACTGCGATCGCGGCGCTTCTTTACGCTGCTCTGATGACCGGCTGGTCCGCCTACGAGGGCGAGCCGTTCCGCGGCTCTTACCTGCTCGGTTTCGCATTCTACGCGATCACCTTCGGGGTGCTGTTCCACATCGTCATGTGGGTGATCGAGCGGCGCAAGGCGCCGAAGCCTTAGTCCTCGCCCTCGACCGCACCGCAATAGACGTGGCCCGTGTCGGGCAGGGTGGAGGCGCCCTCGACCGGCATCGCCTGCACCATGTAACCTTCCGCCGGCTCGCCTTTGATCGAGCATTGCGCGTCGGTCGCGTATCCGCCTGGCGACTCGGCGAGGTCAGTGGAGAGGCGGATCGGGGGCATGGTGTGAGGTTCCTTCGCTCGTGCCCCGCATCCGGAGCGAACCGGAGCGTGGATTAGTTCCGCGCAAGGGTTTGCGACCGTTCTCGTTCCGCCTATGTTCCCGCACATGGAAACGACAGCGATCATCACCGCCCTGCTCGCCCTCGCTCTGGGGGCCGGCCTCGGCTGGTTCTTCGGCTCGCGCCCTGCGGCCGAGTGGAAGGCGCGCCATGGGGAGCGCGACGCGGAAGCAAGGGAGCTTGGCGAGAAGCTCGCCAGGATGGCACCCGAGCTCGCGACGATGAGCGAGCGCGCGGCGCGCGCCGACGGGCTGGCCGAAGCGCTCGATCGCGCGCGGGACGAGCTCACTGCGCTCAAGGCGCAGGCAGCCGGCTTCGCCGAGCAGAAGCGACTACTCGAGGAATCGCGCGAAAAGCTGCTCAAGGAATTCGAAAACACCGGCGCGCAAGTGCTGGGCAGGGCGCAGGAATTGTTCCTCGAGCGGGCCAGTGAACGCTTCGGCCATGCGGAAAAGGCAAACAAGGAAGCGATCGCCACGCTGCTCCAGCCGGTCGGCGACCGCTTGCGGAAATACGAGGAGCAAGTCGCGGCGCTGGAGGAGAAGCGCACCGATGCCTTCGGCCAGCTGACCGGGCTGATCGAATCGATGAAGGCCGGGCAGGAGGAAGTGCGGCGGGAGGCGCAGCGGCTGGGCAATTCGCTCACCAATGCGCCCAAGGCGCGCGGCCGCTGGGGCGAGCGGGCGCTGCAGAACGTGCTCGAACAGTGCGGACTATCCGAACATACCGATTTCAACCTCGAACATTCGCTGGAGACCGAGGAGGGCCGCTTGCGGCCCGATGCCGTAGTCAACGTGCCCGGCCAGAAGAAGCTGGTGATCGACGCCAAGGTCTCGCTCAATGCGTATCAGGCCGCGTTCGAGGCGGACGACGAGACCGAGCGCAAGCGCCACCTCGACCTGCACGCGCGCGCGATGAAGAACCACGTCCAGACGCTCGGCGCCAAGAGCTACCAGAGCCAGTTCGACGAGGCGCCCGATTATGTCGTGATGTTCGTGCCCGGCGAGCACTTCGTCGCCGCCGCGCTCGAGGCCGATCCCGAGCTGTGGGACTTTGCCTTCCGCAACAAGGTCCTGCTCGCGACGCCGACCAATCTCGTCGCCATCGCGCGCACCGTGGCGCAGGTCTGGCGGCAGGACACAATCGCACGCGAGGCGATCGAGATCGGCAAGGCGGGGGCGGACCTCTACGACCGGCTCGCGGTCGCCGCCGAGCACATGAAGCGCGTGGGCGGCGGGCTCGAAAGCGCGGTCAACAACTACAACAAGTTCGTCGGCAGCTTCGAGCGCAACGTATTGTCCGCCGGACGCCGGCTCAAGGACAAGGGCATCGAGATCGGCAAGCGCGAGATCGAGGAAGTTCCGCTGGTCGAAAGCGCGCCCCGCTACACCGGCGAGGATGTGGCGGAGGAGGAACGGCGTGCCCTGCCGCTGGTTGACAGGGACGACGACCGACCTGAATAGGAATCCCGATGCGCCCTACGACGATCCTTGCCGTGACCCTTTCGCTCGCTCTGGCCGGGTGCGGGAACGGCAAGGCACCCTCGGAAAAGCTCAAGGATGCAACCGAGGAACTGGTCGAGGAAGCATCGGGTGAAGTCGTGCCGCCGCTCGCCGAAGGACCCTACGCCCCGCGTGACGAATGTGTGGGACTGCCCGGCGCCGACGCCTTCCGCGAACGAATCCGCCGGGCGGTCGAGGCGCGCGATGCCGCGGCGCTGGTCGCGCTCGCGGCGCCCGACGTTAAGCTCGACTTCGGTGGCGGCGCCGGATCGGCCGAGCTGAAGGCGCGGCTCGATGGCGAGCAGTCGAACCTCTGGCGCGAACTCGACGCGCTGCTCGCGATGGGTTGCGCCGCCGAGGGCGAGGCGAGCATGACCCTGCCGTGGTATTTCTCGCAGGAGATCGACGAGGTCGATCCGATGATGGGCATGATCGTGACCGGCGAGGGTGTGCCCCTGCTGCTCGCGCCGGAGCGCGATTCCGACGTGCTCGAAGCGATTTCGTGGGATGTGGTGCAACTGGTCGACGGATTTCGCGCGGAAGACCGGTTCCAGCACGTGGAGACGACCAAGGACAAGCGCGGATACATCGCCACCGATCGCCTGCGGAGCCTGATCGACTACCGGCTGCTCGCGTCGAGCCGCGATGGGAAATGGAGCATCACCAGCCTCGTTGCCGGAGACTGAGAAGCCTGCTCGGCGCTACTCGGGGCCGGGGCCGAGCCTTTCGAGTTCGGCACTGTGCCCGCTCGATCGCAGAATCAGCCGATCGCCCTGCCATTCGAGCGTGGGTGCGGCGACGAGCAGCGCGCTGATCGCCTTTTCCTGTTCCCACACCGGACCTTGGCAGAACATCCGCGTGCCCATCAGCGGCCCCGCGATGAGGCGGCCTTCCTCGATCCGCCACGCGCCGCCCATGCCGTTGCAGCCGACGCTGGCGGAGAGCTGGTCGTCTTCGAAGGACAGCGTGGCTCGCTCGGGCGCGACGGGCGCTTCGCCGTCGATCGCGGCGAACCGCCATTGGCTCTCGCCGAGCAGCTCGGACGCAGCCGGCCGCGCGACGCAACCGGCGGCCAGCAAGGCGAGGGGGAGGGCGAAGGCGACTCTCATGCGCCGGTCGGTGCCTGCGCGCGGCTGAGTGGCGGCTGAATGGGGCTCAGTTATCCACCGCGGCGAGCACTTCGTAGGCCAGAACCGCGGCCGCGACAGCGGCGTTCAGACTGTCCGCGCGCCCGCGCATCGGCATCGTGACGCGCATGTCGCAGGCGGCCTCGTAATCCTCGGGCAGTCCGCGCGATTCGTTGCCCACGAGGATGAAGCAGGGGCTGGCATAGGGCGCTCCGCGATGGGGCACGGCATCGCGCAGGCTGGCTGCAACGAGCTGGCCCCGATGTCCGTTCTCACCGCCGCGCAACCAGGGCAGGAACTCGTCCCACCGCGCCTGCGCGATTTTCTGCGTGAACACCGCGCCCATGCTCGCGCGCACGGCCTCCACGCTGAACGGATCGGCACAGTCGTCGATCAGGATCAACCCGCCTGCGCCGACAGCATCGCCGGTGCGAAGCATCGTGCCGAGGTTGCCCGGATCGCGCAGCGCCTGGGCGACGAGCCAGATCGGTGCGGCTGCGCGATCGATCACGGCGAGCGAAGTGTCGAACTCGGCGAACACACCGGCGATCGCCTGCGGATTGTCCTTTCCGGTGATCTTGGCGAGGATGTCGGGCGTGGTCTCGACGACCTCGCCGCCCGCCGCTGCCACCGCGCTCTCCAGCGTGTCGGCCAGCGGGTGCGGATCGCGGCCCTGCGCGAGCACCAGAATTTCCGGTAGGCGGTCCGATTCGCGCGCATCGGTCAGCAGGCGAAGGCCTTCGACAAGGAACTTACCTTCGCGCCGGCGATGCTTCTTGTCACGCAGGGATCGCAGGAACTTGACGGTCGGATTGGAAAACCCGGTGATCTGCCGCCGCACGATGGGTGACATCAATCCTCGCCGAAGCCGTCGCCGACGAGCGTGCACAGGTCGTTGAGGACCCTGCCATCACCATCGCCCTGCACGATGACCTCGATCGTGTCGCCCTTGGCGGCGCCGAGCATCATCAGGCCCAGGATCGAGCCGCCGGCCGCCTCGTTGCCGCCCTTCGCGACGCGCACGTCGATCCCGGCAGGCAGCTGGCTGACGACGTTGACGAACTTGGCGCTCGCCCGGGCGTGGAGGCCGCGCGTGTTGACGATGGTGACCTCCCGGCGCTGCATCAGGAAGCCTTGGCGTGCTGCCCGAGAAGCTCGGACGCGACGGTGATGTAGCTTCGCCCAGCATCGCGCGCGGCGCGCACCGCGTCGCTGACCGAGGCGGACTTGCGCACGCCCGCCAGCCGGATCAGCATCGGCAGGTTGATCCCTGCGATCACCTCCACCTTGCCGGCGTCGAGCAGCGAGATCGCCAGGTTCGAAGGCGTGCCGCCGAACAGGTCGGTCAGCACGATCACCCCGCTGCCGGTGTCGACGTCTTTGATCGCGCGGGCGATCTCGCGGCGGCGCCGCTCCATGTCGTCGTTCGGGCCGATGCAGATCGTCTCTATCGACTGCTGCGGGCCGACCACATGCTCCATCGCGTGAACGAATTCCTCGGCCAGGCGGCCGTGAGTGACCAGGATCATGCCGATCATGCGAAGGGGCTTCGTCCGGAATGGAAAAGTTGGGACATGCGAACCGTGGCCAGCGGGCATCGCATCATTGCGGACCTTCTATTTCGTCCGCCGCGCGCGATCCCAGATTGCGGTGGATGATCGTGGGCGAAAATCCGCGCTCGCGCAAGGCCTGTGCGAGCCGCTCCGCCGAGAATACCGATCGATGTCGTCCGCCGGTGCAGCCGAAAGCGATGCTCACGTAGCTCTTGCCCTGCGCTTCGTAGCGCGGGAGCAGCGTCAGCACGAGGTCGCGGATCTGGCCGAAGACCGGCGCGAAGCTGGCGTCGCGCTCGATATGCTCGCCTACCGCCGCATCGAGGCCGGTCTGTTCGCGCAGGCCCGGAACCCAGTGCGGATTGTCGAGGAAGCGCATGTCGAAGACGAGATCGGCCAGCGGCGGATTGCCGCGTGCGAAGCCGAAGCTGGAAACGATCACCGCCATGTCGCGCGGGGCGGTCTCTGCGAACTGCGCGCGCACGGCCTGCTGCAGGTCGTTGCTGCTGAATTCCGAGGTGTCGACAACCACATCCGCCCAGCGGCGCAGCGGCTCGAGCAGCTCGCGTTCCGCCTGGATCCCGGTGCGAACGGGGCGGTCGGTGGCCATCGGATGGCGTCGTCGCGTCTCGTTGTAGCGCCGCTCCAGCTCGCCGCTCGCGCAGTCTAGGAACAGCGTGGTCACCGTCAGGTCGTCGCGCCTGGCCAGTTCCTTCACCTTGGCTATGATCTCGTGAGGAACGAAGCCGCGGGTGCGTGAATCGAACCCGATCGCCAGCGGAGGGCGCGGGCCCTCCTGGCTCGCGTTCCCGATCAGGCGGCCAAGCAGGCGGATCGGGAAATTGTCGACCGCCTCCCAACCGAGGTCCTCCAGCACGCGCAAGGCGGTGGTCTTGCCCGCGCCCGAAAGTCCGGTGACGAGAAGGATGCGCTGGCGTTCGCGCGCACTGGCTGGGGGCGATTCGTCGGCCATGGCGCGCCGGTGTGCGCGTTCAGTCGCGCGTTGGGAAGGGGTCAGCCCGCCACCGTCCCCGAGAGGGGCAGGCCGTGCACGCGCAAGGCGAGTTCGGCCCTGATCGCGGCGGGCGCGATCTGCGGGTCGAAAGCCAGCGCTGGGATGGAGCAGCCTGCGATCGTATCGATCAGCGGCCCTTCGACGAACCGCGGCGCGGCGGGATCGAGCACCAGCCTCAGCGCGACCGGCGCTTCCGTGGCCGGAAAAGTCAGCAGGCCGATGTTGCGCGCTTCGAGGAGTCCGCGCGTGGCGCTGGGCGGCAGGGCCCAGAGCGCTCCGTTCCGCACCTCGAGCGCCACCCCGTCGTCGCCCACCAGCGACGCGCCACGATCGATCAGTGCCAAGGCCAGCCCGCTCTTGCCCGCACCCGGCGGCCCTTCGATCAACAGCCCGCGCCCGGCGATCGCCACGCAGGTCGCCTGGCGCAGACGCACGGTCATCGCCGTGCAGCGCGCGTGGTGGGCAGCGTCAGGACCATGCAGGCGCCACTTTCCCCATCGGCGCGACTAGCCGCCACCAGCGTACCGTCGTGGGCTTCGGCGATCGTCCGCGCGATGGCGAGGCCGAGGCCGCTGTGATTGCCGAATTCCTCGGTGTCCGGTCGGTCCGAATGGAACCGCTGAAACACCTTATCGCGCGATTCCTCGGGGATTCCTGGCCCGCGATCGCACACCGACAGGATCACGTAATCGTCGCCGTCGTGCGCGATAGTCACCGAAATCACACCATCGGGCGGCGAGAACGAAACAGCATTGTCGAGCAGGTTCTCGATCACGCGTTCGAGCCTGAGCGGAACGCCCATCACGCGCGCGGCACCCATCGGCCTGGCCAGCTCGATCCGGCGACCCTCGTTCTCCGAACGGTCGTCGCGCGCGGCGATGATCGCGGCGGCAAGGTCGCCGATGTCGAAGCTTTCGAAGGTGGCGCGCGAAATTTCGGCATCGACCCGGCTGGCGTCGGAAATTTCCGTCACCAGGCGGTCGATCCGCCGGATGTCGTGCGCTGCGATTTCTGTCAACTGCGCGCGCAGTTCGGGATCTTCCACCTTGCCGAGCGATTCGATCGCGCTGCGCAACGATGCCAGCGGGTTCTTGATCTCGTGCGCGACGTCGGCCGCGAAGTGCTCGACCGCGTCGATCCGCTGGCGCAGGGCGTCGGTCATGTCTGATACGGCGCGGGCGAGCGCACCGATCTCGTCCCGGCGATCGGGCAGGCGCGGCACCTCGACCTCCCGCTCGCGCCCGAGCCGCACGCGGACTGCCGCCCGTGCCAGCGCCTGCAGCGGCCGCACGATCTTGCGCGCGAGGTAGAGCGAGAGGAAGATCGAGCCGAGCAGCGCGAAGAACACCGCCATGCCCAGCGTCGAGCGCGCCTCGCGCACTTTGTCGGTGATGTCGATCGCGTTGCGGGTGGTGAGCAGCGTCGCCCCGTTCAGGCCCACCGGAACCGCGGCGTTGATCACCGGGCTGCCGTCGGGCGCGTCGCGCAATTGGATCTGGGATAGGCCTTCGGCGCGGGCGCGGGCGAGCTCGGGCCACGAATCGGCCACCGGCTCGACGGGTTCGATGTAGTCCGGAATCGGATCGGCCCCGACGATCGTGTTGACCCAGCGATCGAGCACGCGCGCGAACTCGATCGAGAAGGGATCGTCGCCCACGTCGTCGAACCGGAACGCGGGCTCGTCGAGCGCGAAGCTGTCGGCCCACAGCATGCCTTCGGAATCGAACATGCGCAGGCGCATCTTCTGTTCCTTGCCGATCTGGATCAGCAGCGCTTCCTGGCGGGAACGCGATGCCCCCGCGAGCGCCTCGGCGGTGATCTGCGCCTCGATCCGGGCCAGTTTGTAGCGTTCTGAGAGAAGCTGCTTGCGGTAGGTGTCGAGGTAGAAGATCCCGCCGCCGAGCAGCGCCAAGGGCAGCAGGTTGACCGCCAGAATGCGAACCGTGAGAGACACGCTGCGCGACCAGCTGAGCCGGTCTATCCCCGCGTCCAACCGATCCCGGAAGCCGCTCTCAGCCATCGCTGAAACTGTAGCCCGCCCCGTAGAGCGTCTCGATCGCGGTAAACTCGGGATCGATCGCGCGGAACTTGCGCCGCATGCGCTTGATGTGGCTGTCGACCGTGCGGTCGTCGACGAAGACATCGTCGGGATAGGCGGCATCCATCAGCGAGTTGCGCGATTTGATCACGCCCGGCCGCGCGGCGAGTGCCTCGAGCAGGAGGAATTCGGTCACGGTGAGCGCGACCGGCTTCGCGTCCCAGGTCACGTGATGGCGCGCCGGGTCCATCGTCAGCCGTCCGCGCACAAGCGCTTCGCCCGGCTCCTCATCGTCGGAGGCGGGCCGCGCCGCGCCGTCCTTGCGGAATTCGGTGCGCCGCAGGATCGCGCGGATTCGCGCCAGCAGCAGACGCAGGCTGAACGGCTTGGCGATATAGTCGTCGGCACCGAGCTCCAGCCCCGCTTCCTCGTCCTGCTCGTCGTCCTTGCTGGTGAGGAAGATGACCGGCAGTTCCGAATGGCGGCGCAGCCGGTTGAGCAGCTCCATCCCGTCCATCCGCGGCATCTTGATGTCGAACACGGCCAGGTCGGGCGGGCTTTCGAGCAGCGCCTTGAGCGCGGTCTCGCCATCGGAATAGAGCCGCGTGACATAGCCTTCGGCCTGCAACGCGATGGAAACGGTGGTGAGGATGTTACGGTCGTCGTCGACCAGCGCGATTACCTGCTCGCTGCCCGCGCTTTCTTCGGCCATGTCGTCTCCGTTCGCCGCTTCGTTGTCGATCGCCCGGGGGTTAGACGCTTCCTCCGCGCGAGACAACGCGGCGAGGTGCGCGCAGCGTTTGACGCAGCGGCATGCCGCGATTATGCGCGGAAGGACATTCCGTGCATTCGTATGCGAACGAATCGCCGCTGGCGCCCCATCCGGGCGCTTTCGGCGCGACCAGGAGATAGAAGTGACCACGCTGTCCTACCCGCTCTCGAGCCAGGGTATCGAAACCCGCGCCGCCATCCACGCGAACTTGTCGTCCGAAGCGCTTACCGAAGCCGCGCTCGCGAACGGCGAAGGGCGCCGCGCCAAGCACGGCCCGCTGGTGGTCGAAACGGGCAAGCACACCGGCCGCAGCGCGAAGGACAAGTTTATCGTCCGCGACGCCGAGACCGAGAACACCGTGTGGTGGGACAACAATGCCTCGATGACGCCGGAGCATTTCGCCGCGCTCAAGGCCGACTTTATGGCCGCGCTGGCCGA
>CAMPGP010000059.1 GCA_946885545.1 uncultured Altererythrobacter sp. | reverse complement strand
GTGCTCACGACCCGTAAGGTCGCTGCGCGCCGGGTCGCGGCGAAGCACCATTTTCAGCTCACCCTGAGCCAAACGTGAGCGGCGCGGTGGACCACAGACCGGGGTGTTTCGAAAAACTTCGGCGGCCGACTTTTCGTCAAAAAACCAGGAGCTTGAGTAGCGTTTCGGGTGCTCCGGTGTCACCTTCGCGAATCCTGCAGCGATTGGGTTGGCGGCACTCATGGACTGGTGCTGCCACGCCATTAGTCATGTAGGACAGCGAATTCGGAAATGTCCGTTAGCAACCTCGTAACAGACGTTCAGGTCAGTGCGGAACGATCCCCAGCTCGACGCCGGTTTTGTCATGCAACGCAAACCGATCCACGATGTCGGCGCTTGCCCGGTTGTAGCCGACTACCTCGACGGTGCGACCATCGCGCCGCAGTCTCGCAATGATCTTGTCGAGTGCGGCGACCCCGGAAATGTCCCAGAAGTGGGCCCGGGTCATGTCGATAGAGATATGGGACGCCGTTTCCTGAACATCCATCGCCCGCAAGAATCGATCTACCGAGGCGAAGAAGATTTGCCCCTCCACGCGGTAGTGTGCAGTCTGTCCATCGACCGAGAGTGTTCGCTCCACCCCAAACATTCGCTGCACCTTTCCTGTGAAGAAAATACCCGACAGCAGAACGCCTGCCAGCACCCCCAGCGACAGATCATGCGTGCCGACGACTACCGCAACCGTGGTCAGCATCACCACTGATGACGGCCATGGATGTCGCCGAAGGTTGGGAATCGAGTTCCAGCTGAAGGTGCCGATCGAGACCATAATCATGATCGCAACGAGCGCGGGCATGGGTACTTGGCCGACGTAGGGGCCAAGCACCGCCAGCAGGAACAGAAGCACCGCGCCGGAGGTGAAGGTCGACAGTCGACCTTTGCCTCCTGAGGTAACATTGATGACGGACTGTCCGATCATCGCACAGCCACCCATCCCGCCGACCAACGCGGCGGCAATGTTGGCGCTTCCCTGCCCAGCGCATTCCCGGCGCTTGTCGGAGCCGGTGTCGGTCATGTCATCCACTATTTGCGCGGTCAGCAAGGATTCGAGCAACCCCACCGCGGCCATCGCCGCCGAAAAAGGCGCGATGATCGCCAGGGTCTCCCATGTCAGTGGAACATTTGGCCAGATCAGGCTGGGCAGGCCCTCGGGAAGATCGCCCATGTCGGCAACAGTGTTTACCGGTGCGCCGCTCCAGATCGCCAAGCCGGTCAGCACGACGATGGCCACCAGCGGAGCGGGAACGACGGTCGTGAACCGTGGCAGCAGGTAGATTATCGCAAGGCCGCCAGCGATCATCGCATAGGCCTGCCACGTCACACCGGTAAGCTGCGGCAGCTGCGCCATGAAGATCAGGATCGCCAAAGCATTGACGAAGCCGGTGATGACCGAGCGCGACACGAACTGCATCAGCAGGTCCAGCCGCAACAGTCCGGCCACGATCTGGAGCATGCCCATCAGGATCGTGGCGGCAAAAAGATACTCGACGCCATGGTTGCGCACCAAGGGGACAACGAGGACCGCGACGGCGGCAGTCGCCGCCGAGATCATTCCTGGCCGCCCACCAGTGAACGAAATGATGATCGCGATGGCGACAGAGGCATAAAGCCCGACGCGCGGATCGACCCCGGCAATGATCGAAAAGCCGATGGCTTCGGGAATGAGCGCGAGCGCAACGACGACGCCGGCCAATATCTCCGAACGAGGATTGGCGAGCCAATCGCGGCGAAGCGTGGCGAAAACAGTCATGAGAAGTCCAGATACGATCAACGGCAGATGCTGCCGGATTGTCCCGGGGATAGGCGCCGGGCCGAGCCACTCGCGCAACGCGAGTCCGTCGAAGCCGGGCCTATTGCGGAACCTCCGATTCAACGCAAGCACTGTCGCGTGAGGCCAGCATCCCAACCATGACAGGCCCTAGGTAACCGCCGCCCGCTCGCTGAATTCCGCGCGCTCCCATTCGCCGCTTGCCAGCACCTCGGCCAGGTGCCGCGCGGCTTCGGCGATGTCGGCGAAGCGCAGGTAGGCGGGGGCGAAGCCGAGGCGGAGGATGTCGGGGTCGCGGAAGTCGCCGATCACGCCGCGGGCGATGAGCGCCTGGCAGATCGCGTAGGCCTCCGGGTGGCGGAACGATAGCTGGCTGCCGCGCTGCGCCGGGTCGGTCGGGCTGACGAGATCGAGCGCGACGCCCTGTTCGCCGAGGCACTGGCGGAAGAATTCGGAAAGCTTGCGCGATTTTTCCGCCAGCCGGTCGACACCGATCTCGGCCGCCAGGTCCACCCCGCATTCGAGCGCGGCGAGGCCGAGGATCGGCGGGGTGCCGCACAGCAGCCGGCCGACGCCCGGCGCGGGCGCGTAGTCGTCGGAGAAGGCGAAGGGCGCGGCATGGCCCATCCAGCCGGTGAGCGGCTGCGCCAGCGCATCGTGGTGGCGCCGCGCGGCATAGGCGAAGGCCGGTGCGCCGGGGCCTCCGTTGAGGTACTTGTAACCGCAGCCCACCGCGAAATCCGCCTCACAGGCGTCGAGCTCGACCGGGATCGCGCCCGCGCTGTGCGACAGGTCCCAAAGCACCAGCGCGCCCGCTTCGTGCGCGGCGCGGGTGAGCGCGGCCATGTCGAACACTTCGCCGGTCTTGTAGTGGACGTGGGTCAGCAGCAGCAGCGCGACGTCCTCGTCCAAAGCTTCCGCGATATGCTCGCGCGGGGTCAGGCGTCGCTCGGCAAGACCCTGCGCCTCGAGCCCGGCGATCATGTAGAGGTCGGTCGGGAAGTTGCCCGGCTCGCTGAGGATGACCTTGCGGCCGGGACGCATCGCCAGCGCCGCGGCGATCAGCTTGAACAGGTTCACGCTGGTGCTGTCGGCAGCGATCACCTCGTCCGTCTCGGCCCCGATCAACGGGGCAATCTTGCCGCCAATGCGTTGCGGCATGCCGATCCAGTCGGCGCTGTTCCAGCTGCGGATGAGGCCATCGCCCCATTCGCCGCGCACTACGCTGGCGACCCGCTCCGGCGTCGCCTTGGGCAGCGCGCCGAGCGAATTTCCGTCGAGGTAGATCACGCCTTCGGGCAGGTCGAACCGCTCGCGATATGCCGTCAGCGGGTCGGCGGCGTCGAGTTCGCGCGCGCGACCCAGCATCAGATCGCCGTCCGCACGCTGAGGAGTTCGGGGAAGAACGCCTGCTTCAACACGCCTTCGAGGTAGGGCACGCCCGGCGTACCGCCGGTGCCCTTCTTGAAGCCGATGATCCGTTCGACCGTCTTGAGGTGCCCGAAGCGCCAGCGCTGGAAATGGTATTCGAGGTCGACCAGCTTCTCGGCCAGCTCGTAGAGGTCCCACTGGTCCTTCGGGTTGCGGTAGACTTCGGCCCAGGCCGCCTCGACCTCCGGCGAATGCTCCCACGGCGCGGCGTGCTCGCGTTCGAGCACCTCGGCCGGAATCGCGAAGCCGCGCTTGGCGAGCAGGCGGATCGTTTCGAGGTAGATGCTCGGCCGCGCGAGCTCGGCACGCAGCTTCTCGGCGACTTCGGGGGTCGCCTCATGCTTCGTGACATGATCGGGATTGCGCCCGCCGAGGAGGAATTCCATCAAACGGTACTGCGCCGACTGGAACCCGCTCGAATTGCCGAGATGCGGGCGCACCGTGGAGTAATCGTGCGGGGTCATCGTGGAGAGCACGTCCCAGCTCTGGATCAGCTGCCCCTGCGCGCGTGCGACGCGGGCGAGCATCTTGAACGCGGGGCGCAGCCGGTCCTCGGCGATGCAGGTGCGCGCGGCCTCCAGCTCGTGCAGGCACAGCTTGAGCCACAGCTCGCTCGCCTGGTGGACGACGATGAACAGCATCTCGTCGTGCGCGCCCGAAACAGGGTGCTGCGCCGCGAGGATGCGGTCGAGATCGAGGTAGGATGAATAGGTTACGTCGCGGGCCATGCCTGCCGCCCTAGCGCGAACCGATTGCGAGTGAAACTATCCGTCGATCACTCGCGTCGCCGGATGGTGCTTGTCGAGATGGCGTTTCACGATCTTCAGGTTGCGCGTGTTCGAGCGGAACAGCAGGTCGAACGCGTCGCCCGCGATCGGGATAGCGCCCACCGCGGTGTCGAAGGCGATGTTGCCTGCCATGCGCCACAGCTTCCATTTGGGCAGCCCGGCGTTGCGCGCTTCCCAGACGATGTAGGCGCCCATCGCCGCGGTCACGAAATCGCCGACCACGGGCACGAGACCCGCGATCGAATCGAGCCCGACGGGATAGTTGATCCCCGGGATGCGGAAGCTGCGCTCGAGGAGGTGCTCCATCGCCTCGATCCGCCGGCGGACCGAATGCGGATCGGTGCCCGTGGGCAGGTCGAACCCGCCCATCGCGCGTAGCCGTTCGGCGGTCTCTCGGGGCGGCTGGTCCATGCGGTGTCTCTCCTCGAAGGTCTAGATGGGCCGCAGCGCGAGTGGGAACAAGGGATGGATCGACCAGCGATTTTCCTCGAAACCCTCCACTCCGCCGCGGATCAGCGACCAGCGAATAGGTGCACCGATCGGGATGAACACGTTGCCCGCGGCAAGCTCCGCCTCGGCTTCGGCGAACAGCGCGGCGCGCGCCATCGGGTCGAGCGCATCGATCGCTTCGGCGACGCGCGCGTCCGCCTCGGGCACGCAGAGCCCGTTCTCCAGCGCGCAGTTGAACTGGTTGAGGAACCACCGCGCCCCGCCGTAGCGCGCCAGCCGGTCGATCAGGACGAGGTCCGCATTGCCCGCGTCGGTGACGCGGTCGAGGGTCACACCGATCTCGGCGAAGTCTCCGGCAAGCTGCGCGAACAGGGTGTCGGACCCCGGCCCCTGTGGCAGGGCGATGGTCACGCGCGCGGTGCGCTCTTCGCCATCGCCGGTCCAGGTCGCGATGCGCTGGGCCGCGAGCGCGCGCCGCTCCTCGATCGTGAGATCGGTCCAGCGCTCGTCGATCGTGCCGATGTCGTCGGGCAGGCCCGGCGCGACGATCCGCGTGGTCGGCAGCCAGCCGCCGATGTTGAACGGCTGGAGCAAGGTTTCGCGATCGATCGCCATCGCCAGCGCCTCGCGGCGCGCGGCATCGCCCAACAGGCCTTCCTCGCTCCGCACCTGCAGCCCGAACAGCCCGATCGCGGCATCGAGCCGCACCGTCCCGCGCGAGAGCGCGCCGACATCCGCCAGCGGCAGGTTAGCAAGCGTGCCGCCCAGCACGAGATCGGCATCGCCCGATTCGAAGGCCGCGATCGCGTCCTGTGCGGGCATCGCGCGCAAGCGGACCTCGCGCACCCGCCGGTTCCATTCGGAATCCTGCGGCAGGCCGCGCGCTTCGGGCGGCAGCGGGTCGAGAGACCATACGCCCCCCTCCTCAGCCGCTTCCATCGGGCCCATGCCCCGGCCGCCGCGCCGCAGGCCCATCTCGGGCTGGGCGAGCAACTGCAGCAGGTCGGGCATCGGGCTCCTGAGCCTGATCTCGATCACCCGCCCCGTCATCGCGCGCACTTCGCTGACCTTCGACAGGTCGAGCCCGAGCGAAGTGCCACGAAGGCGCGAGATCGTGCGCAGGATCTCGGCGCGCACGTCCTCGGCCTCCATCGCGGTCCCGTCGGGCCATTGCGAATTGCGCAGACGGAAGATGTAGCTGAGGCCGTCGTCGGTCACGATCCAGCGTTCGGCGATCGCCGGGACCACCACACCGCCCACGTCGATCGCGACGAGCCCTTCGGCCGTGGCGGCGCGCAAGTGCTGCGCGGCGGGCGAAAGGCGCAGGCCGTCTTGCTCAAGCTCCTCCGGCGAACCGATGAAGGCGACGTCGACCACCGAATCGTCCTGCGACGCGCCGCAGGCGGCCAGCGTGAGCGAAGCTGCAATGGCGAGGATCGTGGCGCGGACGTGCATTGCCCGGACCCTAGCAGGCAATCGGCATGCGGTCAGCGGAGAAGAACGGCGATCAGAGCTTGCGCAGGCGCGAGGCATCGACCGGCCCGCTGTCGGGCAGGATCGATGCGGGACGGACATAGCGCGGGGCCCGCGTTTCGCCGTCCGTCTGGCCCACCGGGGCGCGGACGACCTTGGGATCGATCTCTTCGGAAAAGGCGATGCCGAAACGCTTGTCCTGGACCCAGGCGACCGAGCCCTCGATCCAGCCGAGGTTGCGAAGTTCGACCGACAGGCGCATTCCGCGTTCGACGCGCAGTTCGCCTTCGGCCATCATCCCACCGGCGGACAGGTTGCGCACCTTGACGCGATGCTCGGCCTCTTCCCCGGCCACGCGGATGCTGGCCATGAGAAACAGGCTATCGCGTGCGATGTGCCTGGTGTCGACGCCGGACATTCGCGATCCCGTCCTTTCCTCGTTCGCTTTGCCTTTGGCCACGGTGCACCGCGGCTGCGATAGGCTTACGCTGGATTGGCTAAAGAAACTTTAAGTCTTTCTGCACACCATCGCACCGTCGAACGCAAGTCAATCGTCGCGCGAAATTTTCTCGCGCCGCTCGTGCGCTTCCTGCGCTTCCACGGTCATGGTGGCGACCGGCCGCGCGATCAGACGGCGGATGCCGATCGGGTCGCCGGTGACTTCGCAATAACCATACTCACCGGCATCGAGGCGGCGCAGGGCGGACTCGATCTTGGCGATGAGCTTGCGCTGCCGGTCGCGGGTGCGCAGTTCGATGCCCCAGTCGGTCTCGCTCGAGGCGCGATCGTTGAGGTCGGGCTCGCGGATCGGCCCATCCTGCAACGATTGAAGCGTGATCGACGAAGCATTCAGGATGGATCGCTTCCATTCGAGCAGGAGCATCCTGAAATAGTTTGCCTGCCGATCGTTCATGTAAGGCTCGTCGTCGCTCGGCAGATAGCCGGGCGCGACGGATTTCTTCGCCTTTTCCAGAACATCGATGTCAGGGGACGTCGCCGACGCCATATGTGCCTCTCAACCCTAGTCGGTCGCAACCGACTGTTGCCACTCCGCCCGTGCTGCTCGCAGCCGGCCCGGGCCTCCCGTCGCGCGGGCCTATAGGCGGGGGCCTCCGGCCATACAAGCGACAATCGGCAGGTGCCCCCTAGACGGGGAAAACTTAAGGCAAGCCGAACGCTTGCGTCGATTATCGATCTCGCAAGAAGTCGCGTTAACCAATTGTTGACCATGAACGGTGAAAGTCGGCTTCATGGCGACGGGGGGTCGCCGGAAGTTGGGGGAAGCATCAATGGAACTCGCTTCGATACAGGGCGCGCCGCTCGATGGCGCAATGCCCGCAATGCACGATACCGCGACCACGGACCTGCTCGTCGCCCGTTGCCTGGCAGCTGCCGCGCAAGGGGATGTCGTCGCCTACTTCGATCTCGGAGTCGCGTTCTCGACCGGAAGCCACGGCGCGCCGTGCGATCTGATCGAGGCGCACAAGTGGTTCAACCTCGCCGCCGTCGCCGGCCACGAGGACGCCGCGGGCTGCCGCGCAGACATCTCCGACGAGATGACCGCGCGCGAGATCGCCGAAGCCCAGCGCCGCGCGCGCGAATGGCTCAATTCCGGGGCACGCCGGGCGGCCTAACCCTTTCTGAACGGCCCTCGCTCGGCCATGAACGAACGGTCCTGCGCGACGCCTTCGCGTTCGCGCTCGAGGAAATCGGCGACCGCTTCGCGAAAGCCGGGGTCGGCGATCCAGTGCGCCGACCAGGTCTCGACCGGCTCGTAGCCGCGCATGAGCTTGTGGCCGCCTTGCGCGCCCGCCTCGACCCGCGCCAGACCGCGCTCGATCGCCGCGTCGATCGCCTGGTAGTAGCACAGCTCGAAATGGAGGAAGCGCCGCTCCTCGGTGCAGCCCCAGTAACGCCCGAAGAGGGTTTCCCCGCCGATGAAATTCAGCGCGCCCGCGATCGGCGTGCCACCCTCGTAGGCGAAGACGAGCAGAATGCGCTCGGCCATTCGCTGCCCGAACAGGTCGAACGCTTCTCGCGTCAGGTAGGGATGGCCCCACTTTCGCGCGCCGGTATCCTGATAAAAGGCCCAGAATGCATCCCAGTGTTCGGGCTTGATATCGTTGCCAGTGAGGTGGCGAATTTCCAGCCCCTCGACCGCGGCGGCGCGTTCCTTGCGGATCGCCTTTCGCTTGCGCGAGGCGAGTGCGCCGAGGAATTCGTCGAAGCTGGCGTAGCCGCGGTTCTCCCAGTGGAACTGGATGTCGCTGCGCATGAGCCAGCCGCCCGTCTCGAACAGCGCGCGCTGGGCGGGTTCGACGAAAGTCGCGTGGGCGGAAGACAGGCCGAACTGGCCGCAGACCGCCTCGGCAGCGCGCAGCAGCAGCAAGGCGTCGGCGGGGTTCGCGGCGAGCAGCCGCGGGCCGGTCGCCGGGGTGAACGGCGCGGCGATCTGGAGCTTGGGGTAATAGGCCCCGCCCGCGCGCTCGTAGGCGTCGGCCCAGCTGTGGTCGAACACGTATTCGCCCTGGCTGTGCGACTTGGCGTAGGCCGGCATGGCGGCGACGAGCTCATCCCCCTCGCCCCGCTCGATCACTATCGGGAGCGGCTGCCAGCCGGTGCCCGGTCCGACGCTGCCCGATTCCTCGAGGATGGTAAGGAAATCCCACAAAACGAACGGATTGTCGGCACCGGCGAGCCGGTCCCACTCCGCGCGGGGAAGCGAGCCGACGCTCTCGGCGACGCGAATACGATCGCTCACGCCAGCCCCTCGCCCTCCGCGATCGGAGCATCGGCGTGGAGCGCGGCACGGGTGCGCAGTTCCTCGCTGCGCACGGTCCATGTCAGCACCGGCAGCCCGCGCCTGCGCTGCGCGGCAGCGAAGCGGCTGGGCAGGTCGCGCACGTCGTAGGCGAGGAAATGGGGGCGCGCATGCCACAGCGCGGCGCGGCGGCGCCAGCGCCCCAGCAGCCCGCGCTCGTTCTCCTCGGTCACGACGAGCCCGCGCACGGTGCGCGACGAATGGGTGGCGAACCAGCGCGACACGCGCGGGTCGAAGCTCATTACGGCATGGTGGCCCTGATAGCCGTCGAGCGCGCGGCATACCGCAAGGCACAGCGGGGTGACGCGGCGCTCGCGCTTCGACTTGATCTCGATCAGCAGCGGCACCCTGCCCGCGACCTGCGAGAGCAGGCGCTCGAGCGAAGGGATCCGGTCGCTGCTGCCCGCAAGCGCGACCGCCTCGATCTCCGCCAGCGGACGGCGCAGGAGCGGGCCACGCTCGTCCGTCAGCCGGTCGAGATCCCAGTCGTGGAACACCGCCGCGCGCCCGTCGCCGGTGCGCTGGACGTCGCATTCGATGCCGAGCCCGCGCGCCATCGCCTCGGCGAAGGCGGAGGGCGAATTCTCCGGCACACCGGGCGCGTGCAGCCCGCGGTGGGCATAGGTCCACCGCCCCAGCCATTCGACGCGCCGGGGATCGGGGGCCGGCGCCCGCCAGTGATCAATCGGTGCGAACGGCGACAATGGCATCCACCTCGACCGCGACGCCGAGCGGCAGCACGGGCACGCCGACCGCGCTACGCGCGTGGCGTCCGGCATCCCCGAACACCTCGGCCATCAGGTCCGAGGCGCCGTTGGCGACCTTGGGCTGGTCGGTGAAGTCGGCGGCCGAATTGACGAAGGCGCCGAGCTTGACCACCCGCTCGACCCGGTCGAGCGAGCCGAGCGCGGCCTTGAGTTGCGCCAGGATCATCAGCCCGCAGGCGCGCGCCGCAGCGGCGCCATCCTCGACCGAG
>CAMPGP010000058.1 GCA_946885545.1 uncultured Altererythrobacter sp. | reverse complement strand
GCGATTCCTTGCAGCCGTAGAGGTTGTCGAACTTCGACTTGGTCACGCTGTCGTTGACGTTGATCGCGGGGAACGGGAGCTTGCCCTGCTTGGCGATCTGGTAGAGCCGCATGACGCCCGTGGTGGTCTCTTCCGACACGCCCTTGATATTTTTCACGCTGGCGGTGAGGTAGCCCGGCTTGGCCTTGACGTAGGCCTTGAGCGCGCGCTGCATCTCGATCTCTTCGGCGTTCTGCGGCGAGGGCATTTCCTCGCCCGCCTCGATCCGCGCACCCCACAGCGCGAACATCGTCGCATCGCCGCCATCGTCGAGGATCATGTTGGCGGTACGGCCGTCGTCGCCCTCGATCGACCAGTCGAAGATCTTGCCGACGTAGTCCCAGTAATCGGCCAGGCTCTCGCCCTTCACCGCGAACACCGGCACGCCATTGGCGGCCATCGCGGCGGCGGCATGGTCCTGCGTAGAATAGATGTTGCAAGTCGCCCAGCGAACCTCGGCACCGAGCGCGGTCAGCGTCTCGATCAGCACCGCGGTCTGGATCGTCATATGGAGCGAGCCGGTGATGCGCGCGCCCTTGAGCGGCTGTGCCTCGCCGTATTCCTCGCGCAGGGCCATCAGGCCCGGCATTTCGGTTTCGGCGATCGAAATCTCGTCGCGCCCGTAGTCGGCGAGGCTGATGTCCTTGACGATGTAGTCCTGCTTGGCGTCGGCCACGGAAAATCTCCTGAAATCTGCTGTGTCTCGCGCCGCCGAGGGCGCGCACTGGATCGCCGGCGATGTAGCGACCGCACCGGCGCGAAGCAAATATAAAGCGATCTTTATATCCTTTGCCGTTGCCGCGTCGCACGCGCGTCCTATATCGGGCGCTGACGGACGAAACGACGAAAGGAAATTACGCGATGACGATTTCGGTGGGCGACAGGATTCCCGATGTGACGCTGGTCAAGGCGACCGAGAACGGGCCGGAGCAGGTCCAGTCGGGCGAGTATTTCAAGGGCCGCAAGGTGGCGCTGTTCTCGGTGCCCGGCGCCTTCACCCCGACCTGTTCGGCGCGGCACCTGCCGGGCTATGTCGAGAAGGCCGGCGACCTCAAGGCCAAGGGCGTTGACGAGATCGCCTGCACCGCCGTCAACGACGCCTTCGTGATGGGCGCGTGGAACGGCCAGGCCGGCTCTTCCGACATCACCATGCTGGCCGACGGCAACGGCGATTTCGCCAAGGCCACCGGGCTCACGATGGACGGCAGCGGCTTCGGCATGGGCCAGCGCGGCCAGCGCTACTCGATGATCGTCGACGATGGCGTGGTGAGCGAGCTCAACGTCGAGCAACCAGGCGACTTCTCGGTTTCCAGCGCGGAGCACATGCTCGGCCAGCTGAAGTAATCCGATCCGGCGAAAGTTCAGGCCGGCGCGCCCCGCGGCACGCCGGCCTTTCCCGTCCGCCATCGGGCTTGGCGAAAGGGCGATTCGGAGCTAGCAAAGGCGATCGGGTGTAGGAAACGGTGTGCGCCGCTCACCGCGCCGGGAAGCTGCCGCGGGTGCGGTTCGCGAAGGCGACCAGCGACAGCATGACCGGCACTTCGACCAGTACGCCGACGACGGTCGCCAGGGCCGCGCCGCTGCCGAGCCCGAACAGCCCGATCGCGACCGCCACCGCCAGCTCGAAGAAGTTCGAGGTGCCGATCAGCGCGCACGGCGCGGCGACGGCGTGCGGCACCCTCCACGCCTTGGCCCAGCCGTAGGCGATCAGAAAGATGCCGTAGCTCTGGATCACGATCGGGACCGCAATGAGCGCGATCAGAAGCGGGCGCGCGAGGATCGTTTCTGCCTGGAATCCGAACAGCAGCAGCACCGTGAGCAGGAGGCCGACGATCGAAAGCGGCTTCATGCGTGCGGTGAAGTCCGACACCGCCGCCTCGTCGCCGTCGTGGCGCGCAAGCAGGCGATGGCGCACCAGGGATCCGGCGGCGAGCGGCACGACGACGTAGAGCGCGACCGACAGAAGCAAAGTCTCCCACGGCACGGCGATGTCGGTGACGCCGAGCAGCAGCGCTACGATCGGTGCGAACGCGACGATCATCACGAGGTCGTTCGCCGCCACCTGCACAAGGGTATAGGCCGGATCACCCCTGGTCAGCTGCGACCACACGAACACCATCGCGGTGCACGGCGCGGCGCCGAGCAGGATGAGACCGGCGATATATTGCTGCGCGTCGGCAGGCGCGATGAGGTCGGCGAACACGACCTCGAAGAACAGCAAGCCGAGCGCGGCCATGGTGAACGGCTTGATCAGCCAGTTGACCGCGAGCGTGATGATCAGGCCCTTCGGCTTGTCGCCCACCCGCCGCACCGCGCCGAAATCGACCGCGACCATCATCGGGAGGATCATCGCCCAGATCAGCATCGCGACCACGAGATTGACCGAGGCATATTCGATCGCTGCCAGCGCACCGAACAGCGGAGGCGCGAGATAGCCGAGCGCCAGCCCGGCGAGGATCGCGCCTGCGACCCACACCGAAAGCCACTTCTCGAACAGGCCGAGCCCTGCCGCGCGGGAGTCGATTTGCGCCGTGGCCGCGGTCATCGCGCGTCGGCCTCGCGCCCGATCGCCTGGAGCCTGTCGCGCAGCGCGATCTCCTCGATACTGTCGAGCGGCAGCGCGAGCAGCAGGTCGATCCGTCGCTTGAGCATGCGGAAGGCATCGAGGAACGCGGCGGCCTTGACCGCGTCGCTGCCCTCGACCGCCGCCGGATCGGGAATGCCCCAGTGCGCGCTCGTCGGCCGCCCCGGCCAGACCGGGCAGGTCTCCGCCGCCGCGCTGTCGCAGACGGTGAAGATCAGATCGAATTGGGGCCCGTCGGCGAACTCGCTCCAGCTCTTGGAGCGATAGCCCTGCGCCGAATAGCCGAGCGTTTCGAGCGTGTGGACCGCCCAGGGATTGACCTGCCCCGCAGGCTGGCTCCCCGCGCTATGCGCGCGAAAACGGCCCTCACCATCGCGATTGAGGATCGCTTCGGCCAGGATCGAGCGGGCGGAATTGCCGGTGCACAGGAACAGCACCTCGAACAGTCGGGCGGGCATCGCGAGCGCTCAGCAGCAGGTGGCGGCAGGCGCGGCGACGTGCGGAGCGCAGCAGGCACCCGACGCGGCGTTCGGCGAGGCGAGCTGCGCCAGGTCGGGGTTGCCGCCGTAGGTCGTGCTCTCGCCATCGGTCAGGAAGGCTTCCCACACCACCCCGTCGGGGTCGGCGATCCAGCTCTTTCCCGAAGTGGCGTAGCAGCAGGTTGTCGCGCCTTCTTCGAGCACCGGGCGATCGGCGCTCTGCAAGCGGCCATAAACCTCGGCGAGCTCTTCGGCGTTTTCGACCTGGAGGCCGACATGCTCGACGCCCTTGGCCGCGCCCTCGCGCGCCGAGATCGCGAAATTGATCCGCGGGTCCTCAAGCATCCACTTGGCATAGTCGGCCTTGGTCACGGCGGGTTCGGATCCGAACAGCTCGTTGTAGAAGGCGATTGAGCGGTCGAGGTCGGTCACTCCGACATGGACATGGAAACGCTTCATCATGCAGTCCTTTTCTCGTCTTCGGGAAGGCACGCATCGCCAGCGCAGGGCACGCCGCCGCAGCAATTCTCGGTCAGGTAACCCATCAGGCGGTTCATCGCCGCGTAGTCGGCCGAGTAGATGATCGACCGGCTTTCACGCCGCTGGCTTACCAGCCCGGCATTGGCGAGTTGCGCGAGATGAAAGCTCATCGACGAGGCAGGAACGCCAAGCCGCTCGGCCAGCACCCCTGCGGCCACACCGCCCTCGCCCGCCTGGACCAGCAGTCGATAGGCGGCCAACCGATGCTCCTGCGCCAGCGCACTTAACGCCCGAATGACTCGATCCGATTCCATTTTCATTCCTATGATTCTATAGTTATCGAAATATTGGATAGCATCGATGTCGTCAAGCGGGCATCGGCCGAACCTTCGCGCCGAAGACCGACGGAAGCGGAACGCGGAGAAGATGGGTCGACCAGCCGCTCTGGAAATCGATTGGATGACTTGGTAACGTAAATCATGCGCTCGATCAGATCACCGCGCGAATTGCCGATAGCTTTGGTATTCGCTTCCATAGCTTTACTCGACGGATGTGCGACATCGCGAGACGACGGGGCCGCCGTTAGCCCGATATTTTACGAACCATTTGAAATCGTTTCTATCAACGACTTGACGACGATGCTCGAATACAAAGCTCAGAAGCTCGCGGAAGTCGATCCAAAAACTCCCCTTGCCGATCCACGGGCCCGCCAGACGCTGAGCTTGTTCGGACGAGAGGACCTGATCGCCACCACGAGCGACGACTACCATGCGACCGCTTGCGAACCCTCGGCTGTCGACGGTGATCCGCTGGACGAAATCGCGCGGCTAGCCGCGCGCACTTCAATCGTGATCGTCAACGAGAGTCACGAGCGGACGCGCCATCGTGGCTTCACCGCCAGGATCGCAAACCGGCTACGCCCGCTGGGATACGATACGCTGGCGATCGAGGCGCTGAACAACACCCTGCCCGGCACGCTGGAGCAATTCCTGCCCAGCACGATGACGCGACCGGAGCAGGCGTTCCTGGAAGACGAGGACGGATACTATCTGTCAGAGGCCGCATTCGGCAGGCTGGGTCGGCGCGCCAAGACGCTCGGCTATCGCTTCCTGCCATACGAGCACATCGACGAGGAAAGATTGCCGGAAGACGCGTCGTGGGAGATGCGGATTGCCGTGCGCGAAGAAGGGCAGGCGAACAATATCGTCGCTTTCCTGCGCGAACACCCCGATGCGAAGCTGCTGATCCACGTCGGCTACTCGCATGCGACCGAAGTGCCTCACGCCGATGGAGCGCGGTGGATGGCGACAAGGCTGAAGGAGAAAACCGGGATCGACCCGCTGACCATCTCGCAGACCACCTGTCGCGGTGGCAGCGACATGGTTCGACTGGCGAAATTGCCGTCCAGCGTGCCGCCGGGAACGTTCGATCTGGTCGTCGACCACCCCGAAGCGACGTTCGTTCGCGGGCGGCCGGAATGGCGAATGGAAGCGGGGGACAGGCCGGTCGACATTCCGCAGTCGCTGCGCCCGACAAGCGGCTGGCGCATAGTGGAGGCGCGCCCGGCCGAGGAGCCAACGTCGGCCGTTCCGATAGACCGGGTTGCGATACGCCCCGGCGACGACATCGCGCTGATGCTCCCTCCGGGACGCTACAAGCTGCGCGCTGTCGATGTGCCGCACGCCGAGCCGAGCCCCTCCGCATCGGGCGACTGAAACGGGCCCGAGGCGTTTGTCGAACCTCGCGTCCCTCAATACCCCATCAGTTTGAGCACTTCCTCGCGGCTGCGGGGGTCGTCGAGGAAGGTGCCCATCATGCGGCTGGTGGTCATGGCGACACCGGGGGTGCGCACGCCGCGGGCGGTCATGCAACTGTGGCTTGCTTCGATCACCACCGCGACGCCCTGAGGCTGCAAATGCTCCCAGATGCAGTCGGCGACTTCGGCGGTCAGGCGTTCCTGCACCTGCAGCCGGCGGGCGAAGCCGTGGAGCACGCGCGCGAGCTTGGAGATGCCGACCACGCGGTCGGTCGGCAGGTAGGCGATCGCCGCCTTGCCGATGATCGGCGCCATGTGGTGTTCGCAGTGGCTCTGGAAGGGAATGTCCTTGAGCAGGACGATCTCGTTGTAGCCGCCGACTTCCTCGAACACGCGGCTGAGGTGGATCGAGGGATCCTCGCCATAGCCGAGGCAGTATTCCTTCCACGCGCGGGCGACGCGCTTTGGCGTGTCGAGCAGGCCTTCGCGGTCCGGGTCGTCGCCCGTCCAGCGGATCAGCGTGCGGATCGCGTCCTGCACGTCCTCGGGCACCGGCAGTTTCCCCCGCGCATCGTCTTCGTCCGGCCCCACCAGGCTGCTCATCTGCCGATCCTCTTCTTGGCCCGGCCATAGGCGCGACCGAGCATGCTCCCCTTGCGGAAAAGTCCGCCCTTGGCAAACGGCTCGAACATGTCGTCGGGACGCTCGGGATCGAGCAGAGTGGAATCGGCGAGCTTTTCCTCGATCTCGCCGAGCTCGGGCACATCGTAGGGCTTGAGCGATCGCCCCTCGCCCTGACCGTGTCCCGCGATGAGGTGGTGCATAGAGCCATCGCCTTCGAGCAGGCGCGCGACCTCGCTTTCCTCCAGCCCGCAATGTTCGGCGAGCAGCGAGTGGCGCAGCGCGGCGATGGCGTCGCAGGCGTGGCCGTTGCCGGGGCGATCGCAGTCGATGACCACGTCGCACTCGGAATCGAGACCCATCGAGCGGTTGTTGAAGTTGGCCGAGCCGATGCGCAGGATGCGGTCGTCGAAGATCGTCAGCTTGGCATGCACATAGATCGGCGTCTCGCCGGTGTGCGGAACATAGACCTTGAACCGCTTCTTGTGGTCGATCTCCGCGAGGCCGTGGAGCAGCCCGGCGCGCGCGTGGTCCATCGCCTGCTGCTCGAGCCACCCTTCGGCGGTGATGGGCTGGACCATGACGATTTCGGGCGGGTCGTCTTCCTTCAGGCGCTTGCCGATCGCTTCGGCGATCTTGCGCGAGGTGAAGTACTGGTTCTCCGAATATATGAACTTCTTCGCCTGCGCGATCTGGTCGAGCAACAACCGCTCGATCTCGTTCACCTGCGACAATCCGTCGTACTTCGCGCGGGTGCGGGCGATGCCGATTTCGACGTTCTCGAACTGCACCGGCAGATCATCTGGCCACAGGCTCTCGTCGGGAATTTCGACCTGGTGAAGGTCCTCGCCCCCGGCCCGCTCCCACCGTTCGCGGCTAAAGATGCCCAGCACGCGAGCGGCTTCGCCCTCCATCATCATCGTCGCATCGTGCCACGGACCGTAGCGCCGCCCGCGCGGGCGGCGGCGACGGCGATCGTGCTCCGCATGGTCGCGCGTGTCCCACCGGTCCTGCGTCATGTCGATCCCGCCGCAGACCGCAAGCTTGTCGTCGAGCACCGCGATCTTCTGGTGATGCGAGCAGCCGACCGGGTGGTGGGTATCGAACTTGAAGGTGATGCGCTTGTGCGAGGCCATGCGCGCGATATCGACGAGCATGTATCCGCGGGTGGCGAACTGGAAGACGCCCAGGCTCCACTTGAGGACGCGGATCTCCAGCCCCTTGCGGTGCCGCGCGAGCCACATCAGGAAGCTGCCGAGCCGCCGCGGATACTCGCGGCGCAGAACGCGCGAGAACCAGCGGCGCCCCAGGGCCAGATGGATGCGGGTGTCGAAGTCCCATCCGACCAGCATGATGCGATGTCGTGCCTTGAGCATCGCCTGCTGCATGAGGGCGAAGTAGTCCGCCGCATCGACGATCACGCTCGCGCGGTCGACGCGGGCGAAGCGCCAGACGCCCGGCTCTTCCGATTCGTCGTCGAATTCCGGCTCGCTCGCGCCCGGTTCCTTGCTGCTCACCCCGTCCCGCCTTCCGCTATTCCTTGGCGTCTTCCTTCTTCTCCGGGGTCACCTCGGCATCGGCCTTTTCCGCGCGTTTGCGGCGTTCGAAGACTGATTCCATGTGCTCCTCGTCCGCCTTTGTGAGGTATTTCGAGAAGTCGGGGAAGTGCTCCTCTTCTTCCTCGTCGATGTGGTGGCGGTACTCGTGGTCGAAGGTCTTGAACTTGGTCAGCCAACCGCCCGATGCCATGTCGGTCGCGGCGAGATCGTTGAGCATTTCCTCGATCTCGTGATGCTCGGCAACCGAGTGGCGGGTCTCGTCGGTGGTCTCGGGTTTGCGCATCATCGTCGAATAGAGCGCCTGCTCCTCCGCCGCTGCATGTCCCTTCAGTTCGAGCGTAAGCTCGGTGAACAGCTTCTCGCGCTCGTTGCTCTCGCCGTGGGTCTCGAGGATGCGGTCGAGCAGCGCGCGATGCCGGTCGTGGTCGTCTTTGAGGCGGGCGAAAATCGCTTCGGCAGCGGCCATGTGTCAAAATCCCCTGGATGTGTCGGTTCGCGAGGAAAATGGGCGAGCAGCGGCATTGTTCCATGCGCGGCGGCCGGGGGTGACGGCACGCGCATTCGGCCCCATATTCGTGCGCATGGACCTGTATCGCAAAGCGCCACCGACCGCCGAAGACATGGAGCGCATGGCGCGCGAAGTGGTCGAGAATCTGCCGGATGAATTTCGCGCGCCCCTGCGCACGGTGGCGGTGCGGATCGAGGAATTCGCTACGCGCGAACAGCTCAATTCGGTCGACATCCGCAGCAAATGGGATCTCACCGGGCTCTACGAAGGACGACCGCTTGACGAACAATCGAGCTGGGATTCGGGCGATCTGCCGCCGGTGATCAGCCTGTTCCGCCAGCCGCTGGTGCGCGAATGGCGTGAGACCGGGGTCGATTTCGGCGATCTGGTTCGCCACGTGGTCATTCACGAGGCGGGTCACCACTTCGGCTTCTCCGACGAGGAGATGCACTGGCTCGAAGACCAGGTCGACTAGCGGCTAGGTTTCATGGCCGAGCTGGCGGCGGATGTGTTCCAAAACCGGGCCGTAGATCGGATTGTCGAACTCGACACCGACGACCTGATCCTCGCACCAGCGAACCGTCGCCTCGATCGGGCCGATCGCGCCGATGCGGACGGTGATGCGCGCGCCGGGGATGAGCCGCCCGAATTTGTCGAAGAAACGGCAGCCGCCTTCCGAGATGTCGAGCACGCTGACGTCCTTCGGCACGCCGCTACCGGTGCGGTAGCGTCCCTCGACGGCTACGCCGTGGCGCTCCTCGCGCCTGATCTCGTGATCGTCCGACCCCATCGAAGGGATTTTTCCATGCCCGGGCGCCACAGGCAAGCATCATTTGCTCCGCGACGGCGTTCGGAGCGTCATCGGCGCCCGAAAGCACTCGAGGCCGCCCCCTTGCGGAGACGGCCTCGAGTATTTGGCGCGCCCGGAAGGATTCGAACCTCCGACCCCCAGATTCGTAGTCTGGTGCTCTATCCAGCTGAGCTACGGGCGCGCTTGGAGGGCGCCACATAGGTGCGGCATTCCCGCTTGGCAATCCCCTATCCTGCCCGAAACGACGTATCGGGGAAAAGCCGCGAGGCAAGCGCGACATCGAGCGGCGGCATGGCGAGGCCGGCAATTTCGCCGGGCGCGAACCAACCGATCTCTCCGCCCTCTAGCGCTTGTGGCTCGCCGCTCCAGCCGGTGCACCTGTAAAGAAGGATGACGATCGCGCTTGCGCCGGGTTCGGCAGGTGAATGGGCGAAGCCGGAAGGTGTCGCCAGAGCCAAATCCATTTCGATGCCCAACTCCTCGCCTATCTCTCTTTTCAGTGCGAAATCAGGCATTTCATCCGGCTCAACCTTGCCGCCGGGGAATTCCCACAACCCGCCGTGATGCTTCTCCGGCGGTCTGCGATGCATGAGCCAACGCCCGTCCCCCCGCTCCAGCGCAGCCGCGACGACCGCGATCCATGTCGGAATTCTTTGCATGTCGAAGACCCGAGGCAACCCTTTCTTAACAACTGGCGGCGCAAGAACTGTCCATCAGGGCCGTTTCCGGGGGTGTCCCAATGCCAATGATGAAATTGCTGAAGCGTATCGGTCGATGCGACTTCGGCGGCACCGCCATCGAATACGGACTGATCGTTTCCCTGGTCGTGATTGCCTGCATCGGAGCTCTCGAAAGCGTTGCCGACGAGAACACCGGAATGTGGGCCATCGTGAAATCCAAGGTGACGGCGGTGATGTGAGAGGAAGCTGTCCGGTGGGGTCCGGGCTTTAGCACTTTTTCAATTCCTCCTCTCTAATCCCGCAGATTGCTCGATCCGCCTTGCTGGAAAGAGTTCGGGTATCGAAGACTGAACCAGGAGACTAGATATGAAGTTCATGCACAAGCTGCTCCGCGACGAGCAGGGCGCCACCGCCATCGAATACGGCCTCATCGC
>CAMPGP010000057.1 GCA_946885545.1 uncultured Altererythrobacter sp. | reverse complement strand
GCTGGTCAACCCGCGCGTGCCCGTGCCGACCGGGCCGGTATTCGCGGCGTGGGACGGTGTCGACTCGGGTCCGCTCGACGGTAGGACCGCGCGGCAAATTGCCGACTGCAACGGGAATGACTTCGAGCGCATCGTTTTCGAACGAATGGACGTCGAAGGTGCTCTGTTCGTGTGGAATGCGCTATACGACACAGGCGGGCTTCTCACGCGCATGTCGGGATCCGGGGCGACATGTTTTGCGCTTTTCGAAACGATCGAAGAGCGCGAAGCGGCTGCGAAACAGATCTCCAGAAAAAATCCCGGCTGGTGGCAGATGCAGGGGCGGCTCAGATGACCGAATATCTTCCCTATCGCCGCGTCGGGGAGCCGGTGCGCGGCGGTATCGTGTGCGTCGCCGATCATGCTTCGAACCATGTCCCGCCGGACATCGAACTCGGCATTGCGGCCGAACTGATGGACGAGCACATCGCGCTCGACATCGGCGTCGAGGGCGTCGCCGAACGGATGGCGCGCCGCCACGGCATTCCCGCGCACATCGCCTGCGTCAGCCGTCTGGTGTGCGATCTCCATCGCGAGGAGGATGCGCCCGGCGTCGTGCCCACGACCAGCGACGGACACCTCATCCCCGGCAATATCGGCGCCAACGTCGCGCGGCGGATCGAGCGCTTCCACCGGCCCTACCACGCCGCGCTGGGCGCGTGGCTCGATGCCGCGCGGCCCGAGCTGATCGTCGCGCTGCACAGCTTCACCCCCGAACTCCGCAGCGGCGGCGAGGAGCGCCCGTGGGAAATCGCGCTGCTCTATAACGAGGACGATCGCGCCGCGCGCCACGCGATCCGCCTGTTCGGCGAGGAAGGCCTGACCGTAGGCGACAACCAGCCCTATTCGGGCAAACAGCTGAACGCGACGATGGACCGCCATGCCGAGGCGCACGGGCGGCCCTACCTCACCATCGAGATCCGCCAGGACATGATTGCGCGTGAGACCGACCAGGCGCGGTGGGCGGCGCTTGTGGCCGACGTCGCGAACCGCACCGCGCTCGCGCTCAAGGGGGGCTAGGGCGGCCTAAAGGCTCCCTGCGGTTGAAAAAGGCCGTCATCCCGGCGAAAGCCGGGATCGCTATCGGCCGGGATGACATTTGCCAGCGATCCCGGATCAAGTCCGGGATGACGAATATGCCCTTCGACAAGACTAAGCTTCCCAGCCGCCACGTCTCCGTCGGCCCCGAGCGCGCGCCGCATCGCTCGTACTACTACGCGATGGGGATGACCGAGGAGCAGATCGCGCGCCCGTTCGTCGCGGTCGCCAGCGCGGGCAACGACAGCGCGCCGTGCAACACCACCCTCGACGCGCAGGCGAACGTCTGCCGTCGCGGCGTGGAGGAAGGCGGCGGAACCCCGCGCCGGTTCAACACGATCACCGTGACCGACGGAATCGCGATGGGCCACCAGGGGATGAAGAGTTCGCTCGTCAGCCGCGAGGTGATCGCGGATTCGGTCGAGCTGTCGGTGCGCGGGCACTGCTACGATGCGCTGGTCGGCTTCGCGGGGTGCGACAAGAGCCTGCCGGGCATGATGATGGCGATGCTGCGGCTGAACGTGCCCTCGATCTTCGTCTATGGCGGCTCGATCCTTCCTGGGCGGTTCCACGGGCGCGACGTGACCGTGGTCGACGTGTTCGAGGCGGTGGGGCAGCACGCGGCGGGCAATTGTCCGCTGAAGGAACTGACCGCGCTCGAGAAGGTCGCTTGCCCGGGGCATGGCGCTTGCGGCGGTCAATTCACTGCAAATACGATGGCTTGCGTTGGCGAGGCGATCGGTTTGTCGTTGCCGAACAGCAATATGGCGCCCGCTCCTTACAATTCGCGCGAGGAAATCGCGGTTGCCGCGGGGCGGCAGGTGATGGCGCTGCTCGAGCGCAACCTGCGGCCGCGCGACATCTGCACGCGCGCCGCGTTCGAGAATGCCGCGCGGGTGGTCGCCGCGACCGGCGGCTCGACCAACGCCGCGCTGCACCTGCCCGCGATGGCGAGCGAATGCGGGATCGACTTCGACCTGTTCGACGTGGCCGAGATCTTCAAGTCGACGCCCTATATCGCCGACCTCAAGCCGGGCGGAAGATACGTCGCCAAGGACATGCACGAGGCGGGCGGGGTCTACATGGCGATGAAGACGCTGATGGACGGCGGCTTCATCGATCCCGAGCCGCTGACCGTGACCGGCAAGACGATCGGCGAGAACATCGAGCAGGTGACCTGGAACCCCGACCAGAAGGTGTTCTACGAGGTCTCGAACCCGATCACGCCCACCGGCGGCGTCGTTGGCCTCAAGGGCTCGCTCGCGCCCGAGGGGGCGATCGTCAAGGTCGCGGGGATGGCGCGGCTCCAGTTCACCGGCCCGGCGCGGGTGTTCGAGTGCGAGGAGGATGCCTTCGCGGCGGTCGAGAACCGCGATATCGCCGAAGGCAGCGTGATCGTGATCCGCTACGAAGGGCCCAAGGGCGGGCCGGGCATGCGCGAGATGCTCTCAACCACCGCCGCGCTCTATGGGCAGGGGATGGGCGAGAAGGTGGCGCTTATCACCGACGGGCGTTTCTCGGGCGCAACCCGGGGCTTCTGCATCGGCCATGTCGGGCCCGAGGCGGCCGACGGCGGGCCGATCGCGCTGGTCGAGGATGGCGACACGATTTCCATCGACGCCGCCGCGGGCACGATCGATCTCGAAGTGCCGCAGGATGTGCTCGCCAAACGCCGAGCACGCTGGGCCCCGCGCGAGAACGACTACCAGTCGGGCGCGCTGTGGCGCTATGCAGGCAATGTCGGACCGGCCTACAAGGGGGCGGTGACGCACCCTGGGGCAAGGTCTGAGAAACATGTCTACGCGGATATCTAGCACGTTACCGCTGCTGCTGCTCCTCGCCGCCTGCTCGGGCGATGCGCCGGTGCAGGCGCAGGCGGAACAGGGGGCGCAGCGGATCGAGTGCGCGATCGGGCCGGGAGCCGAGTTCGGGCCGGACTGCCTCGTCGAACGGGCGGAGACCGACGGGGCAGCGGTGCTCACGTTGCGCCATCCCGATGGCAGTTTCCGCCGTTTCGAACAGCTCACCGATGGCGCCGGGCTGGCGGTGTACGACGGGGCGGATGCGGCCGAGCAGGACCTCGTCGACGGTACGCTCGAAGTGCGGGTGGGGGGCGACCGCTATCGCTTCCCTGCGCGGCCCAGCCGGGATGCCGATGCCGCCGAGTGATCCCGTGCTCGCGGTCGCGGAGATGCAGGCCGCCGAGCGGGCGCTGGTCGACGCCGGAGTGGGCGTCGACGAACTGATGCAGCGGGCCGGACGCGGCGCGGCGGAATGGGCCTGGCGGCTTGCCGCGGGGCGCCCGGTCACGGTGCTGTGCGGCCCTGGAAACAATGGCGGCGATGGTTATGTAATCGCGCAGGTTTTGCATGAGCGCCGCCTGGATGTCGCGGTCGCCGCGCCGATCGAACCCAAGACCGAGGCGGCGCGGAATGCCCGCGAGCTCTATCGTGGCGAGATGGCCGGGGAGGCGCGGCACGGCGGGGTGCTGGTCGATTGCCTGTTCGGCAGCGGGCTGACGCGGCCGCTTTCGGCCGAACTGCTGGCGCTTCTGACCGGGCTCGCGGCGCGCCATCACCAGTGCATCGCGGTGGACCTGCCGAGCGGGGTCGAGAGCGACAGCGGCGCGCTGATCAACGAGGCACTGCCGTGCTACGATCTGACGCTGGCGCTCGGGGCATGGAAGTTCGCGCACTGGACGATGCCCGCCGCCGCCACGATGGGCGCACGGCAGCTGGTCGATATCGGCGTGCGCGACGTGGAAACGAGCGCCTGGCTCTCCGCCCGCCCGCACTTCGCGCCACCTGCGCCCGATGCGCACAAGTATCGCCGGGGCCTCGTCGCGGTGGTGGGCGGAGCGATGACCGGCGCGGCACTGCTCTGCGCCAAGGCGGCGATGCACGGCGGGGCGGGCTATGTGAAGCTGTTCGCCGAGCGCTCGCATCCGGCCGCGCCCGCGGCGCTGGTGGTCGACGACGCGCCGTTGGCCGAAGCGCTCGGCGATGAGCGGATCGCTGCGGTGCTGGCGGGGCCGGGCCTCGGGCGCGACGACGCGGCGAGGACGCGCATCGGCGCGGTCTTGGCGCATGCGGGTCCGAGGGTGTTCGATGCCGATGCGCTTGTGCTGCTCGACCGGCGCAGATTCGAGGGACAGGTTTTGCTGACCCCGCACGAGGGCGAGCTGGCCGGGCTGTGCTCGGTTTTCGGCATCCATGCTGTGGGCAAGCGAGCCCGGGCGCAGGCGCTCGCGAAGGCCAGCGGGGCGACGGTGCTCGCCAAGGGGCCGGACACGGTGCTTTGCGCGCCGGACGGGGCCACGCGGTTCTTCGCCCCCGGGCCGACCTGGCTCTCGACCGCGGGCACCGGCGACGTGCTCGCCGGGATCGCCGCGAGCCGCATGGCGACCGGCCTCTCCGCCTTCGAGGCCGCCGATCAAGCCGTCTGGCTGCATCACGAGGCCGCGCGGATCGCGGGCGCGGCGTTCAGTGCCGACGAACTGGCGCAAGCCGTGAAAGCCGCCTACGCGCGCTTCCTGTGAACGACACCAGTGAAATCATCCGCATCGCCGCCAAAGGCGACGGCGTGACGGCCGACGGTCGCCATGCGCCCTTCGCCGCGCCGGGCGACCTGCTGCGCCCCGACGGCACGCTCGAGCACGGGCCGCACCATGCGGCGGCGCCATGCCGTCACTTCGGGACCTGCGGCGGGTGCCAGCTGCAGCATTGCGATACGGAATCGATCGCGCGCTACGTGAGCGAGCGGGTCGCCTTCGCGGCGCAGGGGCAGGGGGTATCGATCAGCGAATTGCTGCCGCCGCATCTTTCGCCGCCGCTGAGCCGCAGGCGGTGCTCGCTTCACGCGATGAGCGCAGGCGGCAAGCCGGTGATCGGCTTTCGCGAGGCGGGTTCGCACCGGGTGGTCGACATGCGCGAATGCCATATCCTGCGCCCGGAGCTGTTCGCGCTGGTGCCCGCGCTGCGCGCGCTGCTGGCCCGGCGCAAGGGGCGCCACGCGGTCGAGATCGAGCTGGCGCTGACCGATCAGGGGGTCGATTGCGCGCTGTCGGGGGTCGCGGTGGAGGGGCTCGAGCAAACCGAGGAGCTGCTCGCCTTCGCGCAAGACAACGGGCTCGCGCGGCTGACGCTCGATCACGGATACGGCCCCGAGGCGATGTGGGAGCCGGAGCCGGTCACGGTGACGCTGGCGGGGGTGCCGGTGGGGTTTCCGAGCGGCAGTTTCCTCCAGGCGACCGCCGACGGGGAGGCGGCGCTGGCGGAAGCGGCGCGGGCTTGGCTGGCCGGGTCAGGCTCGGTGGCGGACCTGTTCGCCGGGCTGGGCACGTTCTCGTTCGCGCTGGCGGGAGAGGCGAAATTGCTGGCGGCCGAGGCGGCGCGCGACGCGCATCTCGCGTGTAAGGCCGCCGCGGGCCGATCGGGGCGCCCGGTCCACGCGCTGCACCGCGACCTGTTCCGCAATCCGCTCCAGCCCGACGAGCTGAACCGCTTCGACGCGGTCCTGCTCGATCCGCCCCGCGCAGGCGCGCGTGAGCAGGTGGCGCGCCTGGCTGAGAGCACGGTAGCGCGGATCGCCTACGTCAGCTGCAACCCCTCGAGCTGGGCGCGCGACGCGGCCACGCTGATCGCTGCGGGATATCGGCTGGAGAAGGCGCGGCCCGTGGGGCAGTTCGTGTGGTCGACGCACGTGGAGCTGGCGAGCCTGTTCGTGCGGTAATCCTCCCTCGGTGGGGAGGATTACCCTCGAAGCGAAGTGAGGAGTTGTTCGTAGAGCCAGTCGCGCGCGTGGGGTTCGGCGTAGGCGTGGGTCGCGCCCTGGCAGCGGGCGATGCGGTCGTCCGCCTCGTCCCACCCCGCGGCGAAGACCTGGGCGGTGCGGTCCGCGTCGGCCAGGAGGATGCGCACCGGGCCTTCGAAAGTCGCCAGCCCGAGCGCCAACTCCTGCGCGAGCGAGCTCGGCCCCGCTTTCGGCCGCGCGGCCTTGGCGAGGCCCCTGGCAAGCTTGCCGATGTTCACGCCGCCCGTAACAAGCCGCGCGATCTCCTTGGGGTTCTTCAGTTTTTCCGCGTAGCGCGCGCGGATCGCGGTGGGCGGCGGAGTGTCGTCCGTACCCTCCTCGATGGTCCAGGGATTGGACAGCACCAGCGCATCGCAGCCCGCTCCGCCGGCGAGCATCAGCGCGCTCGCGGCGTCGCAATTGCCGAACGCGACCACCCGGCGCATCTGCGGCGCGATGGCGCGAAAGGCGTCGATCGCGGCGGTAATGTCCCGGCGGCTCTTGCGAAAGCCGCGATTGTAGCCCTCGCTGTCGCCGATCCCGCGGCGGTCGAAGCGGAACACCGGGAAGCCGCGCCGCGCGACGCGCCCGGCGAGCGCGGCCTGGCCCGAGAAGGCCCCGGCGCGGATCTCGTTGCCGCCGCTGACGATCAGCAGGCCGGTCGATCCGGGCGCGGTGTCGAGCGTGGCGCCGAGCGTGCTGCCTTCGCAGGCGAAAGTGAGCGGCAGGCGGCTCATGCCGCTGCGAGACCCGTGGCGACGATGGCGGCGAGCGCGTCGGCCTGCTTTGCGTCCTCGTCGGGCTCGGCGCGTAGCCACAGGCCGCTGCCGCCGACACTGGCCTGATCGATCGCCGCCTGCGCGCTATCGGGGTGTGGCGCGGCCTCTTCGAGCTGAGCGAACATCGCCGCGCCAAGCTGCCAACCGGCCAGCTCGATCCCCTCCGCGCGCGCCAGCTGCTGCAGTCCTTCGGTGGTTTCCTCGCGGCCCGCCTCGCGCGCGGCGATGGTGCGCGCGCGCAGCATGGCGCGCAGCACTTGTCGGCCGGCGAGCGGGGCATAGTTCCAGCCCGGCAGCGCGGGCGGGGCGGAAAGCGCGCCACCGCGCAAGGTCAGTACATGCGTGGCGCCGAAGTGCACCGCCGCGGCCTGCGCGGCGTGGCGCCAGTGCGCGAGCGTCTGCGCGGCGAGCGGCTGGAGGCTGTCGTTGCAGCCGGGCAGGTCGGGCAGCACGCCGTCGATGCCCGCAAGGTCGAGCCGCCGCATCACCTCTACCGTCATCCGCCGCAGCTTGTTCGCCTCGTCGAAAAGTGCGGGCAGCACGAGCACACGCAGGGCCCGCTTGCCGCCGAAAGCGAGTGCGATTTCATCGTGCGTGCCGCCCGAAATCGTCGGGCAGGGCCAGGTCCTGAAGGTGGGCTCGCTCAGCGCGCGACGACTTTCGCCTCGGCAAAGGCGAGCAGCCCGCCGTAGGTTTCGAGCATTTCCCCGTCGACGTCGTCGTCTTCGATCACGATGTCGAGGCGGTCTTCCATCTCGGTCAGCAGCCCGGCGACGGCCATCGAATCGAGTTCGGGCAGGTGGCCGAACAGGCCGGTATCGTTACCGAACGCCTCGACCCGAACGGAATCGAGCCCGAGCACGTCGCCGACGATCGCGCGCAGCTTCGTGTCGATTTCGCTGCGGCTTGGCGCAAGACTGCTCATGCCCGGTACGTCCTCATGAAATTTGGCCCCCTGCAATTCAGCGCGCCGCACTTAGCCGTGCCCCCAGGAGGGTGCAAGCCGCCGCAACGCTCGCTTGGCCAGCGCGGGCCATGCCCGCGGCTGTCGCAGGTCGAGGCAATCGAGCCGGTAGCGGGGGCGGACCTGCTCCATCCAGTCGGCCTTGTAACGATCGTTGCCGGTGCCGAAATCGACCAGCGCCACGCGATCGCGGTCGATGACATGTTCGAACAGGGCCGCGGTGAGGGTGGTCCCCGCGGACAGTTCCTTGCGCGATTCGAGGTGAGCGAGCTTGTGGATCCAGGCGGTGTCGCCTTCGACCGTCCAGAACTGCGCCGCGACCGGTTCGCCTCCCGCGCGCGCGACCGCGAGGCGGATGCGGCCGGCGGCGCCTTCGGCCTCGGCGAAGCGGCGCAGGAGCGCGGGATCGCCTTCTTCGGGCTTCCAGCTTTCGGCGTAGATCGCCTCGTAGGCCGCCCAGTCGCCCGCATCGAAGCGATCGTGGATCGTGACCTCGACCTTCTTCGCCTTGCGCCCCAGCGTGGTGCGCATCCGGCCCGGGCGCGCCGCCCAGTAGTCGGCGAAGCTGCGGCCGTTCACGGCGAGCACGTGATTATGATCGCACTGTTCGCGTGCCACCTGCCATCCCGCGGCGCGGAAGGCGCGTTCGAGGCGGGTGGCCGAGCCGTCCTCGTCGGGCAGAGGCCACAGCGTCACGCGGTGCGTCCGCTGGCGCAGGTCGCGGGCGAGGGCGGCGAGCAGGCCGTCGCCGTGCTGGCCTTCGGGCGCGAGCGGGCGCCAGGTGAAGGCGTACCAGTTGCGCAGCGGTTCGAGCCGGCCCCCGAAACTGCCAGGGGCAAGCATGAGCGGGAGAGCGGCGCATTCTTCGCCATCCTCGGCCAATGCGACCAACGGGGTCGCGTCGCCCTCTGCAAGCAGCGCGAACCATTCGGGGCGGTCGAACGGTGCGCGCGCGTGCGCGATCGTCCCTTGCAAGACGTTAACCCTGTCGTGATAGCTGGCGGCGATCACAGCGAAACGTTCATCCCTCGAAAGACCCATGGCGCAAGCACCTGACCCGAACCCGCGGCCGCTCGACCATCTCGCCGAACGCGGGGTGCCCGATGCCCCGGCGCTTGTGCTGCGCGAGCGCACGCTTAGCCACAAGGACTTAAGAACCCGTGTCGCGCGGATGGCGGCATGGCTGCAGGCGCGCTTGCCGGAGAGTGGGGCGGAGCACGGGGCGCGGGTGGCGAGCTGGGCCGCGAAGGGGGAGATGACCTGCCTGCTGCCGCTCGCCTGTGCGCGGGCGGGGCTGGTCCACGTGCCGATCAATCCGTTGCTCAAGCGGGCGCAAGTGGCGCATATACTGGCGGACAGCGGCGCCCGGCTGCTGGTGGGTACCGAGGCCCGGCTGGTGACGCTCGAGGAAAGCGACCTGCCGGAGGCCTGCGCAACGCTGGGCGAGGAAGCCGCGCTGGCGGAACTGGAAGGTTTCGCAGGTTCGCTGGGGCCGTCGGCGGCGGACCCCGGCGAGCTGGCGGCGATCCTCTATACCAGCGGCTCGACCGGGCGGCCCAAGGGGGTCATGCTGAGCCATGCGAACCTTTGGCTCGGGGCGGTGAGCGTGTCGCACTATCTCGGGATCGGGCGCGACGACGTCGCGCTCGCGGTGCTGCCGCTGTCGTTCGACTACGGCCAGAACCAGTTGCTCAACACATGGTACGCGGGCGGGTGCGTGGTGCCGCTCGACTACCTGTTCCCGCGCGACGTGGCGAAGGCCTGCGCGCGGCATGGCGTCACCACGCTTGCCGCAGTGCCGCCGCTCTGGGTGCAGCTGGCCGAGCTCGATTGGCCGGAGGAGGCGGTGGCGCCGGTGCGTCGCCTGACCAACACCGGCGGCGGGCTGATGATCGATCTCGTGAAAGACATGCGGCGTATCTTCCCGCAGGCACGGCTTTTTCCGATGTATGGGCTGACCGAAGCGTTCCGGTCGACCTATCTCGATCCGTCGCTGGTCGACAGCCACCCGACATCGATGGGCAAGGCGATCCCCTTCGCCGAGATTCTCGTGATCGGGGACGACGGGGCGATCACCGCGCCGGGCGAGGAAGGCGAACTGGTCCATTGCGGGCCGCTGGTGGCGCAAGGATATTGGCAGGATGCGGCGCGGACCGCCGAGCGCTTCCGGCCCGCACCGGCGCAATCGCGCTATGGCGGCACGGCGGTCTGGTCGGGCGACCGGGTACGACGCGACGAAGAGGGCCTGCTCTATTTCGTCGGGCGACGCGACGCGATGATCAAGAGCGCGGGCAACCGTATCAGCCCGCAGGAGGTCGAGGACGCGGCGGTCGCGACCGGGCTGGTGGCGGAAGCGGTCGCGGTCGGGGTACCCGACGAGCGGCTCGGCCAGACGGTGCACCTGGTGGTGCGTGCGGCGCCGGGCGCCGTCGACGCCGCGGACCTTCTGCCCAAGGCGCTGGCGAAGGACCTGCCCAATTTCATGCAACCCAGGACCATCCACTGGCGCGAGACGATGCCGACCAATCCAAACGG
>CAMPGP010000056.1 GCA_946885545.1 uncultured Altererythrobacter sp. | reverse complement strand
TCGGAGCCGAGGTAGGTCTCGCCGTCGCCGTAGCCGACGACCAGCGGCGAGCCGAGCCGCGCACCGATCAGAATGTCGGGATGCTCGCGGAAGGCGATCGCCAGTGCGAACGCTCCGCGCAATCGCGGCAGCACGGTCTTCACTGCGTCTTCGGGCGAGGCGCCGTTCTCGATCTCCTGGGAGATCAGGTGCGCGACGACCTCGCTGTCGGTCTCGCTTTCCAGCTTGCGGCCCTTGGCGAGCAGCTCGTCGCGTAGCGGCTTGAAATTCTCGATGATGCCGTTGTGAACCAGTGCGACATGATCGGTCGCGTGCGGGTGCGCGTTGTTCGCGGTCGGCGCACCGTGAGTTGCCCAGCGAGTGTGCGCGATGCCGATCGTACCCGGCGCGTCATGGCGCTCGAGTTCCTTGACCAGGTTGGCGAGCTTGCCCTCGGCCCGGCGGCGGACGAGTTCGCCATCGTCCACGGTGCAGACGCCGGCGCTGTCGTAGCCGCGGTATTCCATCCGCTTCAGGCCGTCGACCAGCCGGTCCGCGACCGATTCCTTGCCGGCGATGCCGATGATTCCGCACATAGAGCAGTCAGTCCTTCAAAGCGTGTAAGGTATGCGGACACCCGGCATTTCTGCAGGGAAGTCCATCGTATTTCGCGTTACCAACACTCGTCCGCGCACCAGCGCCGTCGCCAGGACGATAGCGTCTGGAGCCTTGAGCGTCGGCCTGTCCCGGCGAAGCGAAGCCGCGCGATCACCGATTTCCTCATCGACTTCGTCGATCGCGAATCCGCCGAGAAAGTCGCCTGCGCGCCTGAGCCCTTCGCCAGACCCTTTCGACATCACTTCGATCCAGACCATCCTGCTGATCCACAGCCGCCCTCCCCGCCCGAGCGCCCGTTCCAGCTCGATGCGCGCCGCTTGCTCGCCACGCAAGGCGTCGATCACGATATTGCTGTCGAAGGTGAATCCGCTCACGGCTTCACCGGTCCGCCCTCACGCGCATCCTCGCCCCGCCTTCCAAGCCAAGCCTTGTGGCGCACGTGCTCCCGGTCGTCTTCGGCGTCGAAGAGATCCGGAAACTCGGCGCGGACTGCGTCGTAATCGGCGTCCCACGGCCGCGTCCACGAGGCCCGCTCCTCCCGCTGCCAATCGACTGCATCGCCGATGTCCGCTCGATCCTTCCACGCACCGAAGCCACGCTCGATCCAGCTGGCCGAGTTTTCTCCGCGATAGGCGCTCACCGCCTCGCGCAATACGGCCGCACGCGACTTACCCTGCTCTTCCGCCAGGCGGTCGAGCCACTTGATGTCATCTTCGGGTAGGTCCGCGAGTATTCGAGTCATTATGATATCGCGATATCATATCATGATATCATGTCAATCGGATTTGAAGACTTTGAGCGCTCTTGTGGCGGCGCGCGCCACGGCAGCGGCAGCTTGGCATCAATGAATTCAAGACCGTATCGCGCATCGAAGCCAATGCGAGGCCACACCGTTCGCCTGCCGCAGCTCCCCGCATGACCGCCTTCCCGGGCAGCTACAGGGACCGTCGATCGCTGGGCATAGCGCGGGTGTGAAACCCACAAATCAGGGTTAAGAAAAAGTTAGAGAACCGATTGTATTCAAGCACCTTCTCGGCATCGGGATGGGGGACGAAGGTGTTCGAAGGGATTGGCAGGCGTTCGGTGCCGGCGTCCGCAGGGTGTTCGACGACGACCGACCACCCGGACGGGATCGATGCCGATCGTCCGGGATTCCTCGCGTCGTCCATCCGGATGCGGAAACTCGCTGCACTGGCATTCCCGCGCGAAGATACCTTCGTGCTCGGATTTGCTCTCGCAGTCATCGGCTTGAGCTCGCTCGCTGTGGCTCGGGCCGGCTTCGAAATGCCGGCGATCGAATGGATCCTGCGCAATCTGCGGCTCTATCTTTTCATCTGTCTGCTCGTCGTGATTGCAGAGATTTCCTTGCGACTGACGACGGCTCGCCCACCAAGCCCGGTGAAATTCCTCCTTGCGCCGGAAATCGGCACGGCGCTGGCGACACGCGCCTTCGCCGCTGTGCCAGTCGCGGCCATCGCAATCATGATGCCCGCGTTTTCTAATGCGAAGAGCAGCATCTCGCGGATCAATCCTTTCGCCTGGGATCCCACCTTCATCGCTCTCGATCGAGCAATTCACGGCACCGACCCCTGGCGCCTTCTGCAGCCGGTGATGGGGCACCCTGCGGTCACTTATGCCGCGTCGAACCTCTACCATGCCTGGTTCCTGCTGCTCTATCTCGGCCCGATAGTCTTCGCGTTCTACGTACGGGATCGCCAGCTCAGGCTGTCGTTCTTCTTCGGGTATCTCGCGACATGGTCGATCGTGGGGATCGTGTTCGCCACACTGCTTTCGTCGGTAGGTCCGTGTTTTGTCGGTCCGCTCCTCGGGAACGACCATTTCGCGGAGCAGATGGCCTATTTGCATCGCGCGAACGAGACATATCCGATCGCGGTGCTCGAAGTGCAGCAGCAGTTGATCGAATGGTACCGCGCCAACGACGCCGGCCTCGGTCGAGGGATCACTGCGATGCCGTCGATGCACGTCGCGCTATGCTGGCTGTACGTGCTCGCGACATGGCAGATCGATCGCAGGCTTGGCTATGCGTTCGGCGCATTCTTCGTCGTCATCCAACTCGCATCGGTCCACCTTGCCTATCATTATGCGGTGGACGGCTACCTTTCCGTCGTGCTGGTCACGGGCATATGGTTCGCCTGCCGCCGGATTGCCCGGCGCCTCGTGCCTGCCAAGCTGGCAAGACATCACAATCCCCCGCAGGCATGACCTTCAGAGTTTTTCAACCTTTCCAGCATATTTACCAAGCCGACTTGGTGTCGCGCCGAACACAGTCTGGCGGCGACATTCCGACACGACAGGCGGGGACCGTTACATGAGCGCATTCGGACGGAAGAACGGGCCAGGCGGCATGGCGCCCGGCGCGCGACCCTCGTTCGGTGTGGCGCGGCCGATGAAGGGCGGCGACGCCACGCGGCGCGCTCCCGAGACCGGCGGTGACCAGTTCCCCCCGCTCCCCGGCGAAAACGCTGCTCCTCTTCCCGATGCCGGCGCACCCAACAAGGCCGACGCGATGACCCGGCTCGCGGATCGAGCCAATGCGGTCCACCAGCAGACCGAAGTCGGCGGTTTCGAGGCGAGCGTCCACAAGATCAAGGAACAGGTGCTTCCCCGCCTGCTCGAGCGCGTCGATCCGGAGGCCGCGGCGACGCTGACCAAGGACGAACTGTCCGAAGAATTCCGCCCGATCATCATGGAGGTGCTGGCCGAGCTCAAGGTCACTCTCAACCGGCGCGAACAATTCGCGCTGGAGAAGGTGCTGATCGACGAGCTGCTCGGCTTCGGGCCGCTCGAGGAATTGCTCAACGACCCCGACATCTCCGACATCATGGTCAACGGTCCCGACCAGACCTATGTCGAGCGCAAGGGCAAGCTGCAGGTCGCGAGCATCCGCTTCCGCGACGAACAGCACCTGTTCCAGATCGCGCAGCGCATCGTGAACCAGGTCGGCCGCCGCGTCGACCAGACCACGCCGCTGGCCGACGCCCGCCTCAAGGATGGCAGCCGCGTCAACGTGATCGTCCCACCGCTCAGCTTGCGCGGCACCGCCATCTCGATTCGTAAATTCTCCGAGAAGCCGATCACGATCGACATGCTCAAGGAATTCGGCTCGATGTCCGACAAGATGGCGACCGCGCTCAAGATCGCCGGCGCCTGCCGGATGAACGTGGTCATCTCAGGCGGCACCGGCTCGGGCAAGACGACCATGCTCAACGCGCTGTCGAAGATGATCGACCCGGGCGAGCGCGTGCTCACCATCGAGGACGCGGCCGAGCTTCGTCTGCAACAGCCGCATTGGCTGCCGCTCGAAACCCGCCCGCCGAACCTCGAAGGTCAGGGCGCGATCTCCATCGGCGACCTGGTCAAGAACGCTCTGCGTATGCGCCCCGACCGCATCATCCTGGGCGAAATCCGCGGCGCCGAGTGCTTCGACCTGCTCGCGGCGATGAACACCGGTCACGACGGTTCGATGTGTACGCTTCACGCCAACAGTCCGCGCGAATGCCTCGGCCGTATGGAAAACATGATCCTGATGGGCGACATCAAGATCCCCAAGGAAGCCATCAGCCGCCAGATCGCCGAATCGGTCGACTTGATCGTCCAGGTCAAGCGTCTGCGCGATGGTTCGCGCCGCACGACGAACGTTACCGAGGTGATCGGGATGGAAGGCGACGTGATCGTCACCCAGGAACTGTTCAAGTTCGAGTATCTCGACGAGAGCGAGGACGGGAAGATCCTGGGCGAGTTTCGCTCCAGCGGTCTGCGCCCCTACACGCTCGAGAAGGCGCGCCAGTTCGGGTTCGATCAGGCTTACCTCGAAGCCTGCCTCTAGCCGGCGAGCAACCCCTTCGCGGCAAGGATGAGCAATCCTCCGCCGACGATCACTCCGACCAGAAACAGCGTGCGCCAGGGCATCCAGCCCACGCCGTCGATCCGCGCGCGCTTCATCCTGCGGGCTTCGCCCCATAACGCCACGATGCTGAATGCGATGAACGCAAGGCCCCAGAGCCCCGCGATCTCCGCCTCGCTTGCGAATTTCAGGAAATGTCCGATGCCCATCGCGGCCGCGATATGGTGCGCGTTGCCGAATGCGGCAACTGTTGAAGCATGCAAGGAACCGCTTGGTAGTAGCGGCGTTTCACACGCATCCGCTCGTTATGGGCATCGTTGGAGAATGCTAGTCATGGTCCGCAAGTTCTTTCTCGCGGCGGGTATTGCCGCCCTCTCGCTTACCGCTGCCGCTTGCAACACCGTGAAGGGTGTCGGCGAAGACATCGAATCCGTCGGCGAAGCCGGCGACGATGCGATCTGATTGAACGATATAAGGGCCCCAAACGGGTCGCGAGCGCCCGCCGGAGACGATCCGGCGGGCGTTTTTAATGCCGGCTGCGCCGATAGACGAGCGTGAGATTGTTCGCCGGCATCCCGTGGCGGGCTGCGGGCTCGAAGCCGGTCTCCGCGGCCAGCCGGTCGATCGCTTCGCGGTCACGCAGGCCCCACTCGGGATTGCGTGAGCGCAGGTCCGCATCGAAAGCGCAGTTCGATGGTGCGGTCGTCATATCGGATTCCAGAAACGGACCGTAGAGTATCAGCAGAGCGCCAGCATCGAGCACGGACGCCGCGCCTGCGAACAGACCTTCGGTTGTACGCCATGGGCTGATGTGGACCATGTTGATGCAGACGACCGCCGAAGCCTGCTCAACCGGCCATGTCGGTGCCGCGGAGTCGAGCACGATCGGTGCGCGCAGGTTACGCGGCCCTCCCTGCTCGCGCCAGGCCTCGATGGAGGCGAGCGCAGCTGGATCGAGGTCGGTCGGCTGCCAGATCAGCCCGGGGAAGCGCCGCGCGAAGAAGAGTGCGTGTTCGCCCGAGCCGCTGGCAATCTCGAGCACCAGCCCGCTTTCCGGGAGCTCACCTTCGAGAACCTTCGCGATCGGCGCGCTGTTTCGCTCCGCGGACCGGGCATGCCGTTTCACTGCCACCTGCCCTGCGCCCGGGCGCGTCGTTCGCGGATGGTAAGCCAGACGAGCAGACCCACGGGGCCGGCGAGGAACGTCACCAGGAGCACGGGCGCCTGGATCAGCCGCGAGAAACCCTTCGCGTCGGCGTCGCGTGCGATCCACAGCCCGACGAACAAATCGAATGCGAGATAGTGGATCCATCCGAGCACGATCGCCCCGTCGGATCGGAAGAGCAACTTGATCCCGGCGACCGAGTAGTCGGCCAGATCGGCCGGCGGGAGCCCTGCGTCGCGCACCGGGTCGACGGCGCCCGCGACCAGCAGCCCCAACACCACCGCGTAAGCGAGGCAGAGCAGCGCGACGCCGAGGTAGAGTACCGCCGCCATCGCGAAGGGCTTGCGCGGGAGCAGGATCAGGAACGCCCAGGCGATGAGCGCGACCAGATTGGTCGCCCCGAAGATCGTGGTCCACATTGCGCCCCCCTTTCGCCTGTCAGGCCGCAGCCGGCTGCGGGAATTCGCGTGCCGCGCGGCGGATACCGTCGTTGTCGTGATAGAATTTGCCCGCCGCCTTGCGCATGGCAAGGCCGAGTGCCGCTTCGGCGACCATCTGCGCGGAGATTGAACGATAACGTCGCATGCCGCCGCGCAGGAACAGGTCGGTCAGCGGGCTAACGGCAATGCCGATCCGCTCGCCGGTGCGCCGGTCGCCGCCGCGCGGTCCGCGCAGCAAGCCGGGGCGCAGCACGTCGAGCCGCTTGAACCCGACCTTGGCGAGATCGCGCTCCATCTCGCCCTTCACCCGAAGATAGAAGGTCTTGGCCGCGAGCGATGCTCCGGCGGAGCTGACCGCGATCATCCGCTCGACCCCGTGCGCCTTCGCCGCGCGCGCGGTTTCGAGGACGAGGTCGTAATCCACCGCGCGAAAGGCCGCTTCGTCCTCTCCCGCCAGGCGCCAGGTCGTCCCGAGCGCGCAAATCAGTGCGGTCGGACGCACGGCTTCGAACACGTCGCCCCAGTTCTCGGGGTCGGCCACGAACATCTCCATCCGCACGCCGTCGGGTATCGGAACCTCGCGTCGCGAAAGGCCGGTGAGCCGGAAATCCTCGCGGTCGATGGCGAGATCGATCACCGTGGTCCCGATCAGGCCGGTCGCGCCGGCCAGCGCAATGCGCAGCGGGTCAGACATTGCTCAACCCCTCGGGCCGCTCGCCAAAGATGCGCGCGTACTGGTCGATGGCGAAGCGATCGGTCATGCCGGCGATGAAATCCGCGATATGGCGCGTGCGGGCAGGTTGGGCCTCGGGGAGACGGGCGCGCCATTCTGCCGGCATGAGCTCGGGTGAGGCCGCGTAGGCCTCGAATAACTGCGCGACGAGCCCGCGGGCCCGCTCGGCGGTCGCAAGTTGTTCGGGATGATAATAAAGCCGGTCGTACATGAAGCGCTTGAGGCGCCGTTCCTGCGCCGCCATCGCGGGAGAGAACGTGGCGAGCGTCCTGCCCGCGTTGCGAACCGCGTCCACCGAATCCATGCCTGCCGCGGCGCTGCGCGCCTGCGTGATAACGTCGTTGACCATCAGGCCTATCTGCACCCTCACCAGTTCGCGCAACTGTCGCTCGCGCGGAGCCGAGGGGAAGCGCTTTTCGACCTCGCGCCACTGCTCTGCGACGAAATCCAGCGAAAGCAGATCGTCGAGCGAAAGGAAGCCGGCCCGCAGGCCGTCGTCGATGTCGTGGTTGTCATAGGCAATGTCGTCGGAAACTGCCGCCACTTGCGCTTCGAGCGACGCATAACGATCGAGCTGGAGCGGGAATCCGGCATCGATCTCGGCTAGCGCCCACCCCGGTTCTGCCACCGGCCCGTTGTGTTTCGCGAGGCCTTCGAGAAGGTCCCAGGTGAGGTTGAGACCGGGATGATCGCAATAGGGGCTCTCGAGCCGCATCAGCGTGCGCAACCCCTGCGCATTGTGATCGAACCCCCCATGCCGAGCAGTCGCCGCCTCCAGCGCGTCCTCGCCCGCGTGGCCGAAAGGCGGATGGCCGATGTCGTGCGCGAGACAAAGCGCTTCGGTCAGGTCTTCGTCGAGGCCCAGGGCGCGCGCGATGACCCGGCCGATCTGCGCCACCTCGAGGCTGTGGGTCAGCCGGGTACGATAGTGGTCGCCGTCGGGCGCGATGAACACCTGAGTCTTCGAGCGCAGCCGGCGGAAGGCGATCGAATGGATGATCCGGTCTCGATCGCGCTGGAATTCGCTGCGTGGCCCGCGCGCACCGGCACGGTCCTCGGGAAATTCACGTCCGCCTGAGGCGGCGGGATCGGCGGCGAAGGGCGCACGGGTCATCCCGGCTGCGCCTAGGTGCTAAGCGAAGGGCCGACAACGGGAACAATCGGGCAACGTCGTTCGTGTGCTGGCCGCTCAGCTCTCTCCCATGATCCAGTCGACTGCTGCCTCGCAGTGAATGCGCGCCGAATCGAAGATGGGTAGCACGTTCGCATCGACGTCGATCACCATTTCCAGCTCGGTGCATGCGAGTACGATCGCTTCGGCACCGTCCTGCTCCTTGCGGGTGATGATCGTCTTCAACGCGCGCTCGGCATCGCGGGTCGCCTTTCCGAGCATCAGCTCGTCGTAGATGATCCGGTCGAGCGCTTCGACATTGTCCATATCGGGCGGCAGGAGATCGATCCCGTGCGCCACCAGCCGCTGGCGGTAGAAGTTCTCGGTCATCACGTTGCGCGTGCCGAGCAGCGCGGCGCTGCCCACGCCCACCTCCTTCATACGCTGGCCGACGCACTCGGCGATATGGATGATCGGGATGTCGACCTGCGCCGCCACCTCGTCGTAGACCTTGTGCATCGAATTCGCACCGATCACGATCGCGGTCGCCCCCGCGCCTTCGAGCTGGCGGGCCGATTCCCCCAGAACCTGCGCGGCGCGCGCCCAGTCCTCGGCCTCGTGCAGGCCGTGAAGGCGGCGGAAATCGAGGCTGTCGATGATGAGAGGCGCGCTCGCCAACGGCTCGGTGCGCCGTTGCACGAGGCGGTTGATCCAGTCGTAATAGGTGCGGGTCGAGACCCAGCTCATGCCCCCGATCAATCCCAGCTTGCGCAAACCCAGCCCTTCCCGAATCCTCGTGACGATCCGCGGACCTTAGCGATGCGGCGCAGCACGCGTCCAGATCGTGAGGGCAGTACGTGGGGGGCGAAACGTCACCGCTGCAGGCCGACGATCCAGCGCTCCACAGCCGCGACGCCTTCGGGGTCCACCGTGGCCTTGCCCAGTTCGGGCATGGCAACGCCGGGCTCGTCGCTGTCCATGCGATGGACGAGGATCGATTCCCCGGGCTTGCCGGGGACGATATCGAACAGCAGCCCGCCCGAGCCGCGCCCGGCGGCAACCGGCCGCTTCATCACGCCGAGCGCGCCCGGATCGCTTTGCTCCCAGCGGAGGTCGAGCCCGGAATTGGAGGCGGTCGCGGATGGCCGGTGACAATGCGCGCAATTGACGTCGAGATAGGCTCGCGCGGCCGCCTCGGCACTCGCTTCGCCGCGCGCTTCCCACAGCGGCAGCGTGTCCGCGCCCTCCGGCACCCTGTCGAGCAGGTCGTGCGCGACCATTTCGCCGAGCCATTCGTGCGACAGGTTGCGCGCCTTGGGTCCGATGGGAACAACCGCCCCGTCGAGCCCGTGGCATTCCTTGCACTGGTTCTTGTTCGGCACGCGGTAACTGATCGCTTCACCAGCCGGAGTGGTGACATCGACCCGCCCGCCCGCGACCGCGAGCCGCGCTTCGGTCTGCTCCTCGTTCCACAGGTAGGGCAAGGCGAGCCAGCCATCGGCGCGGTGGAGCAGCACGCGGGTTTCGATCAGGCGCCGCTCCGCACCCTCGCCGAAGGCGAAGGTCTTGATCAGTGCCGCGCCGACCGGGATGTCGAGCAGCCCCTCCCCGTCCGCCGTCAGCCGCGCGCCCTCGGGCAGATAGACGAAGCGCAGCTTGTCCGCCCCGTCCGAATAAAGCGGGGTGTTGAGCCGATAGGGCGTGACGCGCGCGGCCGGAACCTGCGCCGACGCGTCGGCGAAGAAGCCGAACTCGGCAAGCGTGCGGGGCATTCCCTCGGTCACCGCCGCATCGTCGACCGCGACCGAAGGCGTGGCTGCGACATGCCCCGGATTGGCCGCGATGCCACCCGCCAGTGCGAGCAAGCCTGCGCCCAGCAGGATCGCTCCACGGTTCACTTGATGCGCGCCTCCAGTTCCCCGCTCGCGCCCCAGCCCTCGGCTGAAGGGGCCGCGCCCGGCGCGCCGACATCGAGCAGTGACGGCTGCGCGCCCGCCATGCCTTTACCCTGTTCGATAAGGTTGAGCGTCCACCCGCCAAGTTCCGGATGAACCGCCAGCGGCGCGCTCGTACCCTCTGCGACTAGCCCGTCCCACATTACCGGTGGCAACGCCCCGCCGAACGCCGCGAGCAGTTGCTCGGCGCCGTCTATCTGTGGATCGGTGCCGCCCGCATCGACCTCGTTCCAGCCGATCGATACCGCGCGCGGGTAGGGATTGTACTCCGGGTCGTCGAACGCAAGCGGGTAGGCGATGAC
>CAMPGP010000055.1 GCA_946885545.1 uncultured Altererythrobacter sp. | reverse complement strand
TCTCGAAGTGGTTGCGGAATTCCTTGTAGGTGGTCGAGCCGATGCAGCGGATCGCACCGCTCGACAGTGCCGGCTTGAGCAAATTCGAGGCGTCCATCGCCCCGCCGCTGGTCGCCCCCGCGCCGATCACCGTGTGGATCTCGTCGATGAACAGCACCGCCTCGGGCATGCCCTCGAGCTCGTTGACGACCTGCTTCAGCCGTTCCTCGAAGTCGCCGCGATAGCGCGTGCCCGCGAGCAGCGCGCCCATGTCGAGCGAATAGATCACCGCGTCGAGTAGCACTTCGGGCACTTCCCCCTCGACGATCTTGCGCGCGAGGCCCTCGGCGATCGCCGTCTTGCCGACGCCGGGATCGCCCACGTAGAGCGGGTTGTTCTTCGACCGGCGGCAGAGGATCTGGATGGTCCGGTCGACTTCCGGCCCGCGGCCGATCAGCGGATCGACCTTGCCGGCTTCCGCCTTGGCGTTGAGGTTGACCGTGAACTGGTCGAGCGCTGTTTCCTTCTTGTTGTCAGGCTTCTCGTCGGCCTTCGCGCCGTCCTCTGCGCCTTGCGGATTGCGGCTCTCGAGCTGCTTGCCGCCCTTGCCGATGCCGTGGCTGATGTAGCTGACCGCATCCAGCCGACTCATGTCCTGCTGCTGAAGGAAATAGACCGCGTAGCTGTCGCGTTCGGAGAACAGCGCGACCAGCACATTGGCGCCGGTGACGGTGTCCTTGCCGCTGGATTGCACGTGCAGGATCGCGCGCTGTATCACGCGCTGGAAGCCCGCGGTCGGCTGCGGATCGCCGTCGTCCTCGGTCTTCAGCGACTGGTATTCCTGATCGAGATACTGGCGCACCGCCTCGCCCAGTTCGTCGATGTCGACCCCGCAGGCGGCCATCACCTGCGCAGCATCCTCGTCGTCGACCAGCGCGAGCAGCAGGTGCTCGAGCGTGGCATATTCGTGCCGCCGCTCGCTCGCGCCGGCGAGCGCTGCGTGGAGGGTCTTTTCGAGGTTCTGGGCGAAACTGGGCATCTAGTGGTCTTTCGTGGGAATGTGCGTGGTGTCCCTTGCGGGGAAGTATGCGCGCGCACGGTTAACCAGAGCTATATGGGGGCCGCCGTCCGGTTTGAGAACGGCGCCGGTCACGGCTCCTGCTTTCGGAACAGCGAATCCGCCGCATCCCTGTGCGCCGCCGCGGTGAGCCGGTGCTTCTCGACCCGCGCGATCTCGCGCTCGAGCAGCGAAACGCGTTCCGCCAGCTCGTCCTGCGAATAGGGCGAAAGATCCTCCGCAGCGAGCTTGCTCGCAGCGTCGCCCCGCGGGCGTGGACGGTCGTCCTCTTCCATCACGCACAATGTCGCAAGCCGCCGTGCTTGCTGTCAATGGCCCAGCGCGTTAGGTGCGCGAGCGTGACGGCAACGCCACAGGGGGAATGCGAATGGACGGCCGGATTTCAGCGCAAGTGCCCGAAAACATGACCGCTATCGGTTTCGATGCGCCGGGCGGGCCCGAGGTCTTGCGGCCGGAAACCGTGTCCGTGCCGCAACCGGGTGAAGGTCAGGTCCTGCTCCGCGTCTCCTATGCGGGGGTCAACCGGCCCGATGTCGCACAGCGGCAGGGGCTCTATCCGCCGCCGCCGGGCGCCTCGCCGCTGCCGGGGCTCGAGGTGTCGGGCACGATCGTCGCGGTAGGCGATGGATTGCCGCGCGAATATATCGGCGAGCGCTACTGCGCGCTGGTCTCGGGCGGAGGCTATGCCGAATACTGCCTGGCGCACATCGGACACTGCCTGCCCGTGCCCGACGGCATGCCGATGGCCGAAGCCGCCGCGATCCCCGAGACGCTGTTCACGGTGTGGCACAACGTGTTCGAGCGCGGCTGGGCGACCGAGGGCGAGACGCTGCTGATCCACGGCGGCACCAGCGGGATCGGGACGATGGCGACGATGCTCGCCAAGACTTTCGGGCTCACGGTGATCACGACCTGCGGCGACGACGCCAAGTGCGCCGCTTCGCGCAACCTCGGCGCCGACCTGTCAATCAACTATCGCGAGCAGGACTTCGTCGAGGCGGTGCTCGACTTTACCGGCGGCAAGGGCGCGGAAGTCGTGCTCGACATGGTCTCGGGCGACTATGTCGCACGCAACATGAAATGCATGGCGATGGATGGGCGCCACGTCACGATCGCGGTACTCGGCGGGGCGAAGGCGGAGATCAACATGGCGGTGGTCATGACGCGCCGTTACACGATGACCGGATCGACGCTGCGCCCGCGTTCCGACGCATTCAAGACCCTGCTCGCGGGCGAAATCGAGAGCAATGCCTGGCCGCTGTTCGAGGCCGGCACCCTGCGCCCGGTGATGGACCGGAGCTTCCCGCTCGCCGAGGCGGCGGCCGCGCATGCGTACATGGAAACAGGCGACCACGTGGGCAAGATCGTGCTAGAAGTGGCGGGCGACTGACGCTCCATCGCACGAAGGCGCTATGGAAACGCTCACCCTCCACGAAGACCCGCGCAGCGGCAACTGCTACAAGATCAGGCTGACCGCCGCACTGCTCGGCGTACCGCTCGAACTGCGGCGCTACGACATCATGGCCGGCGAGACGCGGACCGAGGAATTCCGCGCGCGGGTCAACGGAAACGGGCGCATTCCGGTGCTGGAGATCGGCACCGGCAGCGGCGCGCGCTATTTGCCGGAAAGCAACGCCGCCTGCTGGTATCTGGCCGAGGGCAGCGCGCTGATTCCCGGCGGTCGCTTCGACCGTGCCGACATGCTGCGCTGGATGTTCTTCGAACAATACAACCACGAGCCCAACGTGGCGACGCTGCGCTTCTGGCTGCGGTTTCTGGGCGAGGACAATCTCACCGAGCACCAGTGGGCGCAGATCATGCCCAAGCGGATCGCGGGGCAGGAGGCGCTGCGGCTGATGGATGGCCATCTCGCGACCAGAGACTGGTTCGTGGGTGATATGGTGACGCTCGCCGACATAGCGCTCTATGCCTACACCCACGTCGCGGGCGAAGGCGGCTTCGCGCTGGGCGACTATCCGCGCGTCTGCGATTGGCTCGCGCGCGTGGCGGCGCTCGACCGATACGTGGCGATGGAGTGACGCGTAACCGTCACGCTTGTCGCCGAACCGTCACCGCGCTGTGAATCGCCTGTAACAATCGCCTGCCATGGATTGCCGCGAGTGCAACTGCTCGCGAGGGTCCGGCGATGAACCCCATGCTTCCAGGCGATCTGGCCGAACTGGCTAACGTGGCGACCTTTCCGCCCGTGCGCAGCGCGATCCCCGAGCCCGAGGACGGCGAGCGGCGGCGCTATCGCACGATCTGGATCAGCGACGTCCATCTCGGCACCAAGGGTTGCAACGCGGCGCTGCTGATCGACTTTCTCGACCATACCGACAGCGAGACGATGTACCTCGTCGGCGACATCATCGACGGCTGGCGACTGAAGAAGAAGCACTACTGGCCCGCCGAGCACAACGACGTTGTCTGGCGCGTGCTCAAGCGGGCCAAGCGCGGGACGCGGATCGTCTACATCCCCGGCAACCACGACGAGATGCTGCGTCCGTTCTCGGGCATGGACTTCGGCGGGGTCGAGATCCGCCGCGCGGCCTTCCATGACACGGCCGACGGACGGCGCCTGATGGTGCTTCACGGCGACGAGTTCGACGCGGTCATGCTGGCGCACCGGTGGCTCGCGGTCGTTGGAGACGCGCTCTATCACGTGCTCATGGGGCTCAACCGGTGGGTCAACATGGCGCGCACCGCGCTGGGCCTGCCCTACTGGTCGCTGAGTAAGGTCGCCAAGCACAAGGTCAAGAACGCGGTCGAGTTCATCGGCCGTTACGAGGAAGTCGTCGCGCGCGCCGCGGGCGAGCGCGGGGTCGACGGCGTCGTGTGCGGCCACATCCACACCGCCGAGATCCGCGCGTTCGCGCACGAAGGGAAGAACATCGAATACTACAACGACGGCGACTGGGTCGAAGGATGCAACGCGCTGGTCGAGCACTTCGACGGGCGGATGGAACTGCTCCACTGGCCCGAGGAAATCGCCAAGCGGGCACGGCATGACGCCACGGCGGCGGCGAGCAAGGCGGCCGCGTGAGCCGCATCGCACCCTTCCCGCTCGACGATCCCGCCACCATGCCCTTCCCCCAGCGCATCGCGATCGTCACCGACGCCTGGCTGCCGCAGATGAACGGGGTGGTGCGGACCTTGCGCGCGACCTGCGATGCCTTGCGAGAGCGCGGGCACGACGTCGAGGTGATCTCGCCCGACCAGTTCCGTTCGGTACCGTGCCCGACCTATCCCGACATCCGGCTCGCCATATCGTCGCCCGGTGCGGTGGCGAAGCGGCTGGCGGCGCTGGCGCCGGATGCGATCCATATTGCGACCGAAGGCCCGCTCGGGCTTGCCGCGCGGCGCCACTGCCTCGCGCAGGGGCTGTCGTTCACGACCGCCTACCACACGCAGTTTCCCGAATACCTGGCGCAGCGCACCGGCCTGCCGCCGCGCCTGTTCTGGCGCTACATCCGCTGGTTCCACGCGCCCGCGCGACAAGTGCTGGTCGCCACCGACAGCGTGCGCGAGGAATTGCGCCGTCACGGTCTTGCCAAGCTGCATCACTGGAGCCGCGGGGTCGATCTGGCATGTTTCCACCGGCGCGCGCCGGTTCCGCCCGAATTCGCCGACCTTCCGCGTCCGATCCTGCTCTACGTCGGTCGCGTCGCAGTGGAGAAGAATCTCGAGGCGTTCCTCGACGGCCGCTATCCGGGAAGCCGGGTCGTGGTCGGCGACGGGCCCGCGCTGGCGGGGCTGAGGGCACGCTTCCCCGAGGCGCATTTCCTCGGCCGACGCAGCGGCGAGGCGCTCGCCGGGTGCTATGCCCACGCCGACGCCTTCGTGTTCCCCAGCCGGACCGATACCTTCGGGCTGGTGATGATCGAGGCGCTGGCCTGCGGCACGCCGGTCGCCGCCTTTCCGGTGGCCGGCCCGCGCGACATCGTGACCGACAAGGTCGGCGCGCTGTCCGACGATCTCGACCGGGCGATCGCCGCCGCGCTGTTCTGCGACCGCGCCGATTGCGCTGCCCTGGGCGCGCGCTACTCCTGGGAATCTGCGACCGATCAGTTCCTCGCGGGGCTGGCGGCGCTCGATAGCGAGGGCCTGCCCGCCTGGCCGACGCCCTAAAGGCTTGCCCTCGCCGGGCGCATCGCCTAAATCGGCTCGTGCAATGGCCGCTCCGCGAGGGGCGGCCCTTCTATTTTCAGGCCCTATTTCCTAGGATATCTCCATGGCCCAACCCACCCCGCTGATGCCGCATGCGACGGCCACCTGGCTGATCGACAACACCTCGCTCGGCTTCACGCAGATCGCCGAGTTCTGCGGCCTTCATATCCTCGAGGTCCAGGCGATGGCCGACGATCTCGCGGGCAGCAAGTACACCGGGCGCGATCCGGTCCACTCGGGCGAGCTTACCCAGGCGGAGATCGAGCGCGGACAGGAAGATCCGGGCTATTCGCTCAAGATGCAGAAGGCGCCGGTCGAGGTCACCCGCACCAAGGGGCCGCGCTACACCCCAGTGTCCAAACGTCAGGACAAGCCCGACGGTATCGCGTGGATCCTGCGCAACCATCCGGAAATGTCGGACGCGCAGATTTCCAAGCTGATCGGCACTACCCGCAACACGATCGGCGCGATCCGCGAGCGCAGCCACTGGAACATCCAGAACATCCAGGCGAAGGACCCGGTGACCCTCGGCCTGTGTTCGCAGCGCGAGCTCGACGCCGTGGTCGCCAAGGCGGCCAAGAAGGCGGGCGTGGTCGAGGATGCGGTCGTCGACAGCGGGACCGATCGCGAAAAGCTGATCGCCGAACTGCGCGCCGAACGCGACGCGAACGAGAAGGCGGCCGCCGAAGCGGTGCAGGAAGCCGAAGCGGCGGCGTGGCTCGAAGCCAAGCGCGCGTCCGAAGCTGCAGGCGAAGAGCAGGCCTGAGCCGCTCCGCTAAAAATATCTTGCCCTGAAGGGCGCCTTACCGCATCCATGTTGACATGGATGTAAGTAAGGCGCCCTACCAGCATGCCGTTCCGTGGGACACGGCGTTCGAACCCGTGACCCTGCCCGAGCTGTTCGCGCGCAGCGCCCGGCGCAAGCCGGAGGCGCCGCTGGCCGACTTCCTCGGCCGAACCTTTTCCTATCGAGACCTCTTTTCCGAAGCGCGGCGGGTCGCCGCGGGTTTGCAGGAACTCGGCATCGCGCGCGGCGACCGCGTCGGACTGTTCCTGCCCAACGTCCCGATCTACGTCTCGGCCTATTACGGCGCGATGATGGCGGGCGCGGTGGTGGTGAATTTCTCGCCGCTCTACACGGTCGACGAACTGACCCAGCAAGTCGAGGATTCGGGCACGCGTCTGCTCGTCACGATCGACGCCGCCAGCCTGCTCCCGACCGCGCTGAAGGTGCTCGAAGCCTCGCCGCTCGAAACGCTCGTGGTGCAGCGGCTCGGCGCGATGCTGAGCCCGCTCAAGCGGGTCGCGCTCAAGCTGCTCGGGCGCAAGAGCATCGCTGCGATCCCCGGCCGCCCCGATGTGTGCGAATGGGCCGACATGCTGGCCGATCGCGAGCCCGCGCCTGTCGCGACATCGCCCGCCGATCTCGCGCTGCTCCAGTACACCGGCGGCACCACCGGGCGGCCCAAGGGCGCGATGCTGACCCATGCGAACCTCTCCGTCAACGCGATGCAGGTCGATGCGATCGACCCGTTCGACCGCGACGAGCCCGACGTCATCATGGGCGCGCTGCCGCTGTTCCACGTCTTCGCCAACACTTGCGTGCTCAACCGCACGGTGGCCAAGGGCGGGTGCATCGCAATGGTCCCTCGGTTCGAGCCCAAGCAGGTGCTCGCCACGCTCGCGCGCACCCGCGCGACGGCTTTCCCCGGCGTGCCGACGATGTACCAAGCGCTGCTCGATCATCCCGACATCGCGAAGACCGACTTTTCCGCGCTAAGGATCGCGATTTCGGGGGGTGCGCCACTGCCCGCCCCGGTGCGCGAAAAATTCGAGGCGGCGACCGGCGCGCGCCTGGTCGAAGGCTACGGCCTCACCGAGAGCGCGGGGGTCGTCTCGACCAATCCCTATCAAGGACTGCGCAAGCCCGGAACGATCGGGCAGGTCATCCCGCAGACGCGGGTCATGCTGCTCGACAAAGAGGATCCGACCCGGCCCGCGCCCGAAGGACAGCCGGGCGAACTGGTCATCGCCGGGCCGCAGGTGATGCAGGGATACTGGAACCGGCCCGATGCCGCAGCGCACGCCTTCGCGCGGATCGCCGACACCTTCTGGCTCCGCACCGGCGACGTCGCCGAGATCGACGACGACGGGTTCATCACCATCGTCGATCGGATCAAGGACATGATCGCGGTCGGCGGGTTCAAGGTCTTCCCGAGCCAGGTCGAAAACGTCCTGCTCGAACATCCGTCGGTGAAGGAAGCGCTCGTGATCGGGGTGCCCGACGACTATCTGGGCGAGACGCCGCGCGCCTACGTCACTCTGCAGGACGACGCGTCGGCCGAAGCCGACGATCTGCGCGCCTGGCTCAACGCGCGCGTCGGCAAGCACGAGCGGCTGTCGGGCGTCGTGATCCGCGACGAGCTTCCCAAGACCATGATCGGTAAGCTCGACCGCAAGGCGCTGCGGCTGGAAGTGATGGCGGCGGGCTGAACGCCCGCCGATCCGATCTGTCTAGCTGGCGAGCGTCAGCTTCGGCTCGCCCTCGTCGCCACCCGTAGGCTTCTGGACGGGCGCCTGCGCAGCCGCCGCGGGCTTTTCGCTGACACGCTGGTTCGACGCGCGGTGCGCGAAGCGCCCCTCGACCTGCGCGCCCTGCTCGATCGTCAGCGCATCGTAATGCACGTCGCCCTCGATCCGGGCGGACTTGAGCACGACGAGCTGGCGCGCGGAGATCGAGCCGCTGATCCGGCCCGCGACGCGTGCCGTCTCGGCGGTGATTGCGCCTTCGATGGCGCTCGTTTCGCCCTGGACCAGCGAATCGCAGGCGATGTCGCCCTCGATGCGGCCGTCGACGTGGAGCTCGGTCGAGGCGGAGACGTCTCCGCGAATGGTCACGTCGGAGCCGATGACCGAGAAAGTAGACCCTGCTGGTGCGGAATGCCTAGCCATTGGAATCGCTCCCTCCGGTTCGTGCTCTGGCTTCTTTGAGAACATGGGGTGCTGTCTCCAGGAAGGGCCGCGGATTGACGGCGCGGCCGTGAATGCGGACTTCGAAGTGCAGGTGCGGGCCGGTCGAGCGGCCCGTGCTGCCGATCGCGCCGATGACGTCCCCCGCGCCGACGCTCTGGCCGACTCGCGAGGAGAACTTCGACATGTGGGCATAGCGCGTAACGAGGCCGTTGCCATGCGTGATCTCGACCACGTTGCCGTAACCCGACTTGCGCCCGACGAAGCTGACGCGGCCTTCGGCGGCGGCATAGATCGGCGCGCCCATCGGCCCGGCGAAGTCGAGGCCCTTGTGCAGCGCGCCCGCGCCGGTGAAGGGGTCGCGGCGCACGCCGAAGCCCGAGGAAATGTACTTGATGCTCGCGGGCTGGAACTGGGGGATGCCGTCGAGGCCTTCCTCCAGTGCAGCCATGCGCGCCAGGCTGAGGCCGAGCCGCTCGAAGCGGGGGTCGGTCTTGCCGTCGGGGCCAGTCGCGAGAAGCTCCAGCGGACCACCCATCGCCTCCCGGCTGGCACCACGCAGCAAGGCGGAAGGATCGAGGCCGAGCTGGCGCATGGCGGCCGCCGCGCGCTCGGCGCGCAAGTCGGCGAAGTGGGTCATTCGCTCGACCAGCGCGAGCTGGCGGGCTTCGATCTCGGCGAGCGGGCGGGCCTGCGGGAAGACCGCGCTGACCTTGGTGACGGTATCGGCGGCTTCGCCGCTCGAATCGGTCACCGTCTCGCCGCTGCTCACGTCCTCGGGCAGCATCTCGGCCATTTCCTCGAGCACGGTCTGGCGCTGCGCGAGTTCTTTGGCCACCGCCGAAAGATCGTCGCCATAGGCCTGGAACCGCTCTTCGGAGGTGGCGACTTGCGCCTCGCGCTCGAGCAGCGACATGCGATCGGCCTGCGCGCGGTACTGGGACCAGCCCATGACCGCCATCGAGATGGCCCACGCGACCAGCGCAGCGGCAGCGATGCCGGCAGCGGTCAGCTGGACCTTCGAGGAGATCTTAATGAAGCGGACCTGCCCCTGCGATCGCATGAAAAACTCGCGATCCGGAAACAAGGTCCGAAGGCGGCCCATCCATCCGCCTACGGAAAAGTTAGTCACAAATACGACCCCGTCGTCCCGTTTTTTTGATGGTCGGGCGGCTATCATGCGAATCGGAAGGGGTCGAATCGACAGCCCCAGCAAAGGGGCGAATCGAACGAGTCGCGGGATGAATCGATTATTTCTTCCGGAATCTACCGGATTTCCAGGAACGATTCGCCTTTGCGCGTGTTTCGCGGCGCCAAGTTCGCTTACTGCCCCGAACCCTCGACCCAATCGGGCCTGACAGGCCCCTCGCGCGCTGCTAGTCGCAGTGCATGGCGATGAGCGGCGGACCCGGCACCTGACTTACGCGCGGCGCATCGGCCTGCTCGGCGGCAGCTTCAATCCCGCGCACGGGGGGCACCGCCGAATCTCGCTCCTGGCGCGCGCCGCGCTCGGCCTCGACGAGGTCTGGTGGCTCGTTTCGCCCGGCAATCCGCTCAAGCCGCGCGCGGGCATGGCCCCGCTTGCGGCGCGGGTGAAATCGGCGCTCCGCCAGGCGCGCGGCGTGCCCATCCGGGTCACCGCGATCGAGCGCCAGTTCGGGACGCGCTACACGGTCGACACGCTGCGGGCGCTCCAGCGCCGCTATCCCAAGCGCGAGTTCGTCTGGCTCATGGGGGCGGACAATCTCGCGCAATTCCATCGCTGGAAGGACTGGCGCGGCATCGCGCGAACCTTGCCGATTGCGGTCATCGCGCGGCCGGGCTATGATGGCGGTGCCCTCGCGAGCCCCGCGATGGCCTGGCTGCGCCGCCACCGGGTGGATGCCGCCGAATTTGCAGACAGGGGCCAGTGGAGTGCGCCGAACCTGGTGACATTGCGATTCGATCCGGACCCCCGATCGGCCACGGCCATCCGCCGCGCCGACCCAGACTGGGCCGACCGCTATTCGCAGGTCTCCCCGCGCGACCAGCTTACATTCCGGCGAATCGAACCTACATCCACCCCATCAGTCGCTGCGGAGCCGGTACAGGCGCCATGATG